>NZ_JAIVFV010000082.1 GCF_020829445.1 Nostoc sp. CHAB 5836 | reverse complement strand
ATTAAGAACTCGGTTTTCTTTATGCGGCAAAAACCCTGGCTTTTTAGCAAATACTTTTTCCACTCTACAGGTTATCCATAAAATTCAAAAACTAAAACTACCGTTCCACAAAGGTTTCAACTTCAGCATTCACGTAGCGAAAAAAATGGATAAAGTCGAGCTAAGAAGTCGGGGATTTGAGACTTACGATTTTATTTGTATATTGAGTGCCTAAGTACGTTGGTGCGAAAAAACTCAAGTATGTTACAAAAAGTAAATAATCTCAAAACCCTTACTAATGACAAATGACGAATGACAGCCTTAGCCAGTTAACTTTAATTGCGCCAACCTAATTACCTATCTTTGCCATTAATTCTTGACCTGTGGCTGCGAACCAGGAATCGTTACATCTATTGCTGTCACCTTTGGTGCTAACTGCGTCAGGGGCGGTTGAATAGCGTTTTGATTCCCCACTACTAGAGTCACAATATTTTCTGGCTTGAGATATTCTCGTGCTACCCGTTGCACATCAGCAGATGTCGTGGCGGCGACGGCTTTTTGATAGCGAAAGAGAAAATCAGCAGGATAGGCGTAATATTCGTATCGCATCAACCGTGATAAGGTTTGACTGGGGTCTTGAAAGTTGAATACAAAGGAGTTGAGTGTGGACTCTTTGGCAAAAGCTAGTTCTTTTGGTGTTACTCTTTGAATTTGGATCCGCTTGATTTCAGCTTGTAAGGCTTTAACAAACTGGACAGTAGCATCCGATCGCGTTTGTCCACCAGCAATAAACATCCCAGGATAATCGAAACGGGGACTCCAGTAGCCATAAACAGAGTAAGCTAAACCTTGGCGCGATCGCACTTCATTAAATAAGCGTCCACCAAATCCATTTAACACCCCATTCAATACATCCAGCGCCGCATAATCAGGACTGTCAAACCGTCCGCCTAAATGCCCAAGAAGTACACTACTTTGCGTCAGTTGTGGCTGATTCACAAAAAAGACTCCACCTGTATTAGCTGGCAAAACCTTTGGTAATGTGGGTTTTGCAATACCTGGGTTGCGGTTCCAATCGCCAAACTTAGCTTGAATGAGCGATCGCATTTTCTTGGAGTCAAAATCTCCCACAATGCCCAAAATCATATTATTGGGGTGGAAATATTGCTGATAAAAGTTGAGCAAATCCTCACGCTCAACCTGATCCACCGTTGCATACTCGATCGTGCGAGCATAGGGACTATCTTTCCCATAGATCAATTTCTTAAATTCTCGACTAGCAATACTATCTGGATCATCATTGCGACGAGCAATGCCACCCTTAGCTTGAGTCTTAGCCAAGTCTAACTTTTCTTGAGCAAATACAGGCGATCGCAGCACCTCAGCAAACAGCCCAAACACCGTTTCTAAATCTTCAGTGAGTGCGTCAAAGCTAGCACTACCAGAAGCTTCACTAATACTAGTTTCCACAGATGCTGCGCGTTGTTCCAATATTTCATTGAGTTGATCAGCCGAATGCTGCTTAGTTCCTCCAGTGCGCATCACCGCCCCTGTAAAACCAGCCAACCCAACTTTTTGTTGTGGTTCCAAACGATTCCCCGTCCGCACAAACGCCGTCCCATTCACCAAAGGTAACTCGTGATCCTCCATTAAATAGACAACCAAACCGTTTTGCAAGACAAACCGCTCATACTTGGGTAACTTAATCTCAGGTAGCGGTGGTAACTGCAACTCAGTATAATGCTTGGCCTCAGCCGTCGCCGCCAGAGAAAAATTACAAGTTAAAAGTAAACACACAAAAACAGCAACCAAAACATAAATCAGCCCCTTCCCATTTTGAACTTTGAATTGCTTACCCTTCACCTTAAACCTCTGCATATCTCTCCACCTTTGCGCCCTCTGCGCCTCTGCGGTTCGTTTTTTATCCTTCTTTCGACAACAACTTACCAATCGTGCGATTTTCCGGCGTAAAAGTCAGCTTTGCCACCCGCACAATATCAGCCGTCGTCACCGCCGAAATCTTATCCAACTGCTGAAACAAATTCCGCCAAGAGCCAGTTTTCACCTCATATTCCAACAATTGTTGAGCCATCCCCATATTGGAATCAAGAATACGTAACAAACCCGCCCGTGCTTGGGTTTTCACCCGTTGCAAATCAGCCGCCGCTACAGGCTCAGTTTTTAATTTGTCAATTTCTTGGCGCAAAGCCACCCCCAACTCATCAACTGTATGACCAGGAGCCGTGAGAGCATAGAAAAAGATCAGATTTGGGTACTTATCTCCAGGAAATCCACTGTAACCTTTGGCATTTAGCGCCAAACGCTGCTTTTCTACCAAAGACTTATACAACCGCGACGTACGCCCATCACTTAATAAACTGCCAATGATTTCATAGACTGGATTATCTGGATGGGTAATTCCCGGACGATGATAACCTTCTAAATACCAGGGTTGAGAAGGTAGGTGTAAAGTAACTTCTCGTGTTTGTTGTTGTGGCGGTTCCACCGGAATTTGTTCAACAGCTTTGGTTTTAGCCAGATAGCGGCCAAAATAAGCTTGTGCCAGTTTTTTCACTTCAGCCGGGTTAATATCTCCGACAATAGCGATCGCTAAATTACTTGGTACGTAGTGAATATCAAAAAACTTTTGGACATCTTCTGGTGTCAGATTGCGGATATCTTCGTCATAACCAATTACCGGACGCCTGTACGGATGGACTTTGTAAGCAGTATCAATAAATTTTTCCACCATCAATCCAATGGGTGAATTCTCCACCCGCATCCGTCGTTCCTCTAAAATTACATCTTTCTCTTTATAAAACTCACGACGAATTACAGGGTCAAGAAATCGCTCCGATTCCAATGACATCCAAAGTTCCAGCTTATTAGCAGGAAAGCTATACAAATAACGGGTGGCTTCGGTTGAAGTATTAGCATTTAAACCCACACCTCCCGCTTGTTCAACAATTTGCCCCAATTCATTTTGCTTGACTAGCTTGGCTGCTTGCGATTCCACTTGCTTAAACTCAGTTTCTAACCGAGCAACCTCAGCTTTTTTGCCATCGGCTTTAGCTACTTTAATTTTGGCATCCAACTGCTCCAAGGCTTCTAGTAGTGGTTTTTCTCTTTTGTAGTCTTGTGTACCAATGCGCGTTGTGCCTTTAAACGCCAAATGTTCGAGAAAGTGGGCTACACCAGTTTTACCATCTGGCTCATCCACTCCACCCACATTGGCATAGGTAAGAAAAGAAACCACAGGCGCTTGATGTCGTTCCAAGACAATGAATTTTAGACCATTGTCGAGACGAAACTCAGTTAACTGCTTAATCACTCGATCCAGATAAGGTTGGATCGAACTTTGAACTGGGGGAATTGGAGTTTTAGCTTCTTGAGAAAGTGCTGTCTGAGTTTGAGCCAAAGCAACTTCTGGTAGCAATCCCCACCAGAGGATGATCAAAGCTAACAAAGTGACAAACAACCGCCGCAATTTGACAGATACTTGATCCTGATTTTTCACCGCATCTGGAAAACCTCTCCCCTGCAAGGAGAGAGACTTTAAATTCTCCCCCTTCCCTACAAGGGAAGGGGGCTGGGGGGTTAGGTTAATCCTTAGCTTCTTTACATGACGTAAAAAATCAGATACTTGATCTGACCAATCCCAAATTGATCGAGTGAACTGGTTCATAAGCGAAAATTAAGATAAAGTTACATTACCTAAAAAATAGGATACTTAGCAAAAGGGCGTTAATCTTGTATTAAGCTTTGAGTGGCTCTTTGTACTTGACATTTAGACAATAATGCTACAAGTCCTGTTCCGGATATCTAACCATAACTGTTATGCGAGTTTTTAATTCTTCCCCACCATCAGAGGCTCAGACGCGCACCCGGATTTTACAAGCAGCACAAAGGTTGTTTGCCTCTCAGGGATTTGACGCTAGTACCACCCGCGACTTAGCACAAGCAGCAGGTGTAGCTGAAGGCACTCTCTTTCGTCATTTTCCCAATAAAAAAGCAATTTTGGTGGAAGTAGCCACGAATGGCTGGGTAGAGATTTTGACCGATTTGCTGACAGAATTAAGTGAGATGGGCAGCTATAAAGCCGTAGCTCAGGTGATGCGCCGCCGGATGTGGAATTTTCAAAAAAATGCCGATTTGATGCGTGTTTGTTTTATGGAGGTGCAGTTTCACCCCGACTTGCGCGATCGCATTCAATTAGAAGTGATTACCAAAATGACCGATGTCGGGGAAGCATTCTTTCAAACAGCGATGGATAAAGGCATTTATCGCCAAACTGATGCAAAACTCGTTGCCAAAGTTTTCTTAGGAATGTTTGCGATCGCAGGTTTTTCTAACAACACCCTCATAGAACCTGACGCCTCCCCCCAACAAATGCAGGAAATGGCAGAAGGACTCGCCGATATCTTCCTTAATGGTGTTTTAGTCAAAGAGTAGAGCATGGGGCATGGGGCATGGGTTATTAATTCTGCTCCCCTCATCCCCCTCATCCCCCTCATCCCCCTCATCCCCACTCCCCACTCTCCACTAAAATGCCGATTTGAGCAAAACGATCGCTCGAACCCACAGCATAATACTAATAGGCGCTCCAATGAGCATACCAGCGATCGCCCAGCCTCTCTGATGTGCCTTGAACTGTTCAATACTGCGCCACTGTCTACTTTTCCAAGCCAATTCATTACCTTTGGCACCAAGTGCGATCGCCATTAAACATCCAACTTGGGGTATAAAACAGAATAGACCATACCACACTTGATTCGGCCACATCCACAACCAAGGCATCAGAAACGCACCCCAATTCCAACCGAGAATTTCTTCTGGGACTGCTTCATTCTGATTATTTATCCCGCATCCAGAATTGTTGATTATTTCTTTTAGCGGCAAAAGTTGATTCTTGTTTACAGATTTGATCCTCAGCCCCGATTTGAGAGCATTTAACGCTTCGCTGGCATTAGTAAATCGGTTTTCTGGAGCAGGTTCTATCAACTTTTGTAGCCAACTGACAAAACTGGGACTGAGGTTAACTCGGTCTGTAAATTGCAGTCGCAAATCCTGCTGGGGTAAATCAGAGGGGGAAGTTCCAGTTAACAAATGAATTAAAGTCGCTCCCAATGCATAGAGGTCTGAAGCCGCAACCGCTCGACCACCAAATTGTTCCATTGGGGCATAACCATAAGTACCCACAACAGTAAAAGTAACGCCTTCTCTGGCTGCTTTATCTTGAACTGCGCCAAAATCAACTAAATAAATTCGATTATCTTCACCCCAGATTAAATTACTCGGTTTAATATCTCTATGTAACACCCCTGGATTCAACTCATGTAGATACGTGAGAATGTTTAAAACCTCATCAGCAATTTTTCTCGCTCGCTTTTCAGTAAACCTTTTGCCAACAGCAAGTTTTTCCTTGAGCGACTCACCAGGGATATATTCTTGGATTAAGCCAAACCAGAGTGTGCGATCGTCGATACAAAAATAATCTATGTATCGAGGGATGCGGGGATGATTTAGCTGTTTAAGTATTTGTGCTTCCCTCTCAAAAAGTTTCAAATCATCCCACTGCACAGTACCGCCAAAGGCCAAAAGTTTGACCACAACGGTCGAATTTTCACCATTAGAGGCTTGTAAATCCAATGCTAGCCAAGTTTGGCGAATTCCATTATTACCGAGTTGGCGCTGGATTTGATAACGGTTTTGTAATATCTGTTCTGGTTGCAGCATTGTTACACCTGCTGGCAGTTTACGCTGATGTGATTCCCTTACTATTCAAGGATAGTCATTATCTAGAAAAACTGTGGGAGCCTAATAATTTATTCAAAGCAGTTGAAGATTCCAATTTTGGGGTTATCTAGAAAAATAGTGCGAATTATTGTTCGCATATGTTATAAATGAAAGTAGATATTGAAAGTGGCCAAAAAAGCACAACCAAAAGAGATTATCATCTATGCCAATCAAGACGGTTACGAGCCGTTTGCAGAGTGGATGGATAATTTACGCGATCAACAAGGAAAACGACGCATACTGCAACGCCTACGCCGCCTTGAACAAGGTAATTACGGCGATGTTGCACCAATAGGAGATGGTTTAAGCGAGTTGCGAATGTTCTTTGGTTCTGGTTATCGCGTCTATTTCGGTGAAGATGCTGAAAATATTGTTGTCGTACTGTGTGGAGGCGACAAAAGCACACAGAATCAGGACATCGAAGATGCAAAAGCTTACTGGAAGGAGTACCTAAGCAGTGAGAAAATTTAGAACACTTGATGAATTTGAAGAAGAGTATTTCCGTAAGCACCCGGAAGAAATCGACGATTATTTGACCGAGATATTTCAGGAATATGCAGAAGACAACGATTCCGGCGCGTTGTTGGCATCCTTGCGCGTCGTTGCGCGTGTACGGGGAATTAGTGAGATAGCCGAGCAAATAGGCATGACACGCCGGGGATTGCAAAAAGCCCTATCCAGCAATGGCAACCCCCGCCTTGAAAACGTCAATTCCATCATGAAGGCGCTCGGATATTTTCTTACACCAACTACCACTAACCAAAGCAGTAGGAGAAACAGCAATATTAGCCAGAAGCTAGCACCAGCAAGAGTACCAACACCAGGGAAAATTTTAAGTCAAGAATTAGAAGCCCGTGGCTGGATACAGAAAGATTTGGCAGAAATTATGGGGCGTCCAGTTCAAAGCATCGATGAAATTATTCAGGGAAGCAAGCAAATTACACCTGAAATAGCTATCGAACTCTCCCAAGCCTTGGGTACTTCTCCAGAGTTTTGGACAAATCTTGAAGTAAAGTATCAACTTTATCTAGTAGGAAAACAAAAAGATGAGCAAGATATAGCTCGTAAAAGCCGATTGTATACAATTGCTCCCATCTCTGAACTAATCAAAAATAAGTGGATTCAAGCAACAGATTCGATTGATGACTTAGAGCGGCAAATCTGTAATTTTTTCGGCATATCTTCCTTAGATGAAACACTCCAGTTAGCCGTTAATTTCCGTTGTTCCGAGCATCGAGAGCCAGAGGAAACTTCTCGCATAGCTTGGCTAAAACGAGTTGAGAACCTAGCAAAACAACAAACCGTCGCTAGTTTTGAACGCAAAAAACTAGAGACTGCTATCCCGGAAATTCTTGCTTGTGCTAAAGAAGTAGAAAGTATCGTACTGATTCCTAAATTATTAGCAGATTTAGGTGTACATTTTCTAATTGTGCCGCACTTAAGCAAAACCTACTTGGATGGTGCAGCCTTTTATTTAAACAGCAATCCCGTTATCGCTTTGACATTGAGATATGACCGGATAGATTCATTCTGGTTCACCCTCATGCATGAGTTAGCACATATTGTTTTAGGACATCAAGGAGCTTATTTAGATAACTTAGATGCGTTAGAAGAGAACGATGAAGAAAGAAGAGCTAACGAAAAAGCCGCTAACTGGTTAATAAATTCTCAGACATTAAATGAATTTATTATCAGCAGTAAAAAAGCCTTTTCTTGTGAAGCGATTAAAGAATTTGCTCAAAATCAAAATAGACATCCAGGCATAATTCTTGGTCGCTTACATTATGACAAATTAGTTCATCATAAGAATCTAAGACCTTTACTCGTGAGAGTTAGCCCAATTTTTGGTAATTTTACAGATAATTTTTGCGATAGTAAGCTTGATATTCCGCAGATAATAGAGGTTCCCACCAATCACGATGATTGAGATACCATTCAACAGTTAAACGTAAACCCTCAGCTATCGTTACCGAAGGTGTCCAACCAAGCTGAGTTTTAATTTTGTTGGCATTAATTGCATATCTTCTATCATGTCCCTGTCTATCCTTGACAAAAGTAATCAACTCCTTTGCCGGACGCACTGGTAAATCAGGTGCTAATTCATCCATCAACTGGCACAAAAGTTGCACGAGGTTGATATTTTCTACCTCATTATTGCCACCAATATTGTATGTTTCCCCTGGTTGACCATGATTGATTACTACATCCAAAGCACGACAATGATCGCCCACATAAAGCCAATCGCGGACATTTTTACCATCACCATAAACAGGTAATGGTTTCCCTATCAAAGTGTTGATACACATCAGGGGAATTAACTTTTCGGGGAACTGATAAGGGCCGTAATTATTAGAGCAATTTGTGATAATGGTTGGGAGTTGATAAGTATGGAAATAAGCACGCACTAAATGGTCACTACCTGCTTTGGAAGCTGAGTAGGGACTATTAGGAGCATAGGGCGTAGTTTCAGAAAAAGCTGCGTCATCTGGCCCCAGACTACCGTATACTTCATCAGTAGAAACGTGTAGAAAACGATAATTGGATGGCTGTGCTTTTGCCTCCCAATGTTGCCGAAAAGCTTCTAGCAGGGTGAAAGTTCCTACCACATTAGTTTGCACAAAAGCAGCCGGCCCAAGAATCGAGCGGTCAACATGAGATTCAGCAGCAAAATGGGCGATGATATCTATATTTTCGGTTGCTAGTAACTCGTCTATGATGGTGCGATCGCAAATATCCCCGTGTACAAACCGAAAATTCTCTCCTTTATCAACCAGCGCCAAATTCAGACGATTCCCCGCGTAAGTAAGAGCATCTAACACCACCACCCGGTCATTTGGATAAACCTGACACCAATGATGAACAAAATTCGCCCCAATAAACCCTGCACCGCCTGTAACTAATAATCGCCTACTCATTGACTTCCCTCTCTTGTCTTTCTATTCTCAGCGCCAGAAGCGATTGTTTTAAGTAAGTAAGTCGGTGAAAATAAATCAAACTATGTGACGAAACGTAAATTTTTATCTTATAATTACGTCTACTTACTTAATTATTCCCGCCCAGCTACTGATTTCAACCTAAAAAATTTTTCTCAGCTTACAATATATCCTCTGCGTGAGTAATTTAGCCATACGTATTTTCGTCAAATCTTTAATATTAGATGGCTGCTGTATTTTGTGGTCAAAAAAATTATTTAATTCAGCCAGAATAATTTGTAACCGCTTAATAATATTTTCAGCCCGATGCTCAACCAGAAAATCTTCAGACAAGCTAAACGTCGGGGAAGATTCAATCACTTTCAGAATACGTTGTACATCATATTCTTGTGAATATCCAGCAATTTTATAGCAATTAAACCCAGGATCTAAGTAATCTGCCAGTCCACCGTTGACACTAGAAAATACTTGACAGCCACAGGCAAGAGCTTCCATTGGTTGCAGACCAAATCCCTCACTAACACCCTGTTGGGCCCAGTACTCAGCCGAATCATAGAGGTAAACCTTAGCTCGGTTGAATAGTCCAGGTAAATCTTCTATATAGGAATCGACAACCAATACTTTACAACGTTTTTGCAAAGCTGGAATCAGCTCTTTAATTAAATATTCAGAGGATTTCCGAGCCTGAACTAAAACATCAATATCCCGTTCTCTATCTAAATGTTGAAACTCATCAGAAATTTGATTTGGCAAATAATAAATGAGAGAATTTGGTGATTTTTCTCCCCAATATCCCATTGTATAGCGGCTAACAGTGATGATCGGAATACTTGCTGTTAGCCTAAATGGATAACCCGCACTATGTGCATGATAAACGACATTGTATTGCTGAAGTTTAGCCACGAGTTGAGCTACATCAAATCCCCAACTAATAACAAAAATGACATCATTTAAATTTTTCTGTCTGAGCAGATCATCAATAAAAAGTTTACCTTTTTCTCGTTGACGGTAAGTTACAACATCAGCACTACATAACTGCTGAACCAGATTAAGTGCTTTTAACTCAGCCCAAAGACCACCACAGGCAAATTTGCCATCTGTACCAGGGAGTAAGAAGTAAAGTTTTCTCATAATTTTGTTACGGAAGTGGGAGGAGATGAGACCAGGGGGAGATGGGGAAGACTACGAAGAAAAATTTTTATTGTCCCCCTCATCCCCCTCATCCCCCTCATCCTGTTTTGCTCTCTTCATTCTTCTTCCCAGCCCACTTTCACAAAATGTGCCTCACGCCCCCAAATGTCGCGTGTACGGGTAATATTTTCAATTGCTAGGTTAAATGGAATGGCAGTTGTTAGGTAACGCTGGGCCATAGAACCTAAATCAGGTGCGAGTTCTGCGGCTGTCGTTGCTGCTAACCCCAAACCTATAAGTTGCTCGATTGGTCGAAATGGTAGCAACAGATGCACACCCACAGCTAGTCCAGCCGTTAAGAGCATTGCTACTGATAAATTTGTGCCACAACGAGGATGTACAGCTAAATCCCATTCTCCACTGGTGAGGCGATGTCGAGCAAGTGTGACCGCACGCCGCAAATCACTAATATTCACCTCACCATAGAGGTAAAATCCCTTCTCTGTGGATAAACCACCTAAGAGTTCGTTATCTAGTTGAACATTAGTAGATTCTCCTCTGGCAGAATAAGCACTTTTTGATTCGCTAAGAACCCAAACAGTAGCGTGTTCTAAAGCATGAACCTGCCGCAGCATTAAAATTTCTTTCAACCCTGGAATAAATGATAGCTGCCTGAGTAAGTCGGCATCTTGTGTGGGTTGTGGAAAGCCTGAAAATCGGTCTTCAAGATTCAAAAGTTTTTCAGATAAAGGTATTCTAAGATCAAAGTTAAAAAATTCAAAGGGAGAGGAGCTACCCTCAAAAAAAGCAGAAGTATTCATTGGAACACTGCTCTCCAAGCCGATGGAGCAACATAGATTTCTTTCAAATGTAACGCTTGCACCGCTGAATTGCTGCTAATTTTTGTGGATGATTGTTGAGTTTAGGCATTGGGCATTGGGCCTTGAGCATTGGGGATGGTTATTAATTATTCTCCTCTGCCCCTTAAAAATCCCTAATGCCCTGCGCAAACCCGTAATTTTTCGTTGCTGATGCCTAAGTTTTACGTCTGTTCTGCGGAATTTGGAAAGGAATTCTGATTTTTAGAGTTTCCGAGTCCGAGGGTCAGCTGGCTCCATTAACATCAACTCCGGCTGAGTGAAGGACTCGGAACTTTTGGTAGAGTGTTCACACTGAAAACTTAGGCGCAAGGAGGGGAACAATCAGTAAACCTCGAAATTGGCTTTTTAGCATACCAGACCAGAGCAATTACGTTGCTACTAGTAGATTATTTATTCGATCTGGTTAGGCAAAGTACAGCAATTAACATCATTCAAACAGACTTTGCCCCACTGTAAAGCCCAGCGGACAAGGGCTACTCGATTTTCGGTCTCGGTCTTGGTAAGAATATTACTGATATGGTTATCAACTGTACGCTTGCTAATCTCCAGTTTTCCTGCAATCTCTTGGTTAGTTAAGCCAGCGGCTACTAAGTCGATAATTTGCAGTTCTCTGTCTGATAGACTAACGGGGGTCTCAGACTTGCCACCAGCCATGACTATTTCTATCCTCCCTTGGTATATGTACTTAATCGCTCTTTCTAATTCTAGAAGATTCTTTTTTTGGTAGGGGTTTCAAGTGTTAGCAGTAATATGATTGTCAATATTTTCTTTGGATTTCAAGTTGGCATAAATATTAAGCACGGAATATTGCAAGTATTAAATATAGCTCACTATAACCAATCTATCGTCTAAGCACTGATGGAAAATAAGCAAGGAATTAGAAGCATATACATGGTATGGGAGTAGTAAAAGTTGCTATTGAATTCTATGAAGGACTGGCGACAGATTAGCAAAAATTATTGTAGATTTTATACTGTAAATTCCTAATCCAAAATCGAAATCTAAAATGAGATGAGCAATCCCCGTGTTTTGTGCCTTGGTGAAATTTTGTTTGATTGTTTAGCCGACCAATTGGGGCTAAAGTTGGAAGAAGTGAAATCTTGGACTCCTTATCCAGGAGGGGCACCAGCTAACGTAGCCTGTGCTTTAGTCAAGCTGGGGACTAAAGCAGGATTTATCGGAGCCGTTGGTGAAGATGAAGCAGGAAATGCACTGGTTCATCTATTACAAAATGTAGGTGTAGAGACTACGGGGGTACAACGCCATCCCACAGCACCAACGCGGCAAGTTTATGTTACACGGGATCTGGCTGGCGATCGCACTTTCGCCGGATTTGGGGAATATAACACCGCAGAATTTGCCGATACTCATTTACAAGCTAAACAATTGCCAAATTCGCTGTTTCAAGAGGCAGATTTTCTGGTTTTGGGTACTTTGGAATTAGCCTATCCTGAGAGTGAAGAAGCAATTAACCGCGCCCTAGAGTTAGCAGAACATTACGATCTGAAGATTGTACTGGATGTTAACTGGCGTCCTGTATTTTGGGAAGAGCCAAACATCGCTCATCAAAAAATTCCAGAATTATTTAAGCGAGTCGATTTCCTTAAGCTGTCCAAAGAAGAAGCCCAATGGTTATTTGAAACCGCAGATCCCGGCGCAATCACTTACCGGCTGGCTTCAATTGAGGGAGTGTTAGTAACAGATGGGGAAAACGGTTGCAGCTATTGTCTGGGTGAAAATGAAGGCAAATTACCCGCGTTTTCTATGCCTGTAGTTGATACAACTGGTGCAGGAGATAGCTTTTTGGCAGGATTCATCCACCAACTGGGTCAGCATGGCATCCACAGCTTGCGGGATGCAGAAACAGCAAAACGCATTGTTACCTATGCCAGTGCTGTTGGGGCGCTGACTACCATTAAACCAGGTGCGATCGCTTCTCAACCGACTGCTGCTGAAGTCGAAGCTTTTTTAGCCACACATCAACTCTAGGAATTAGCATAAGCCACTGGGATATCAGCCACCAAAGGCTGATATTCCCGACTAGAAAATGGACGAAAATCTTCATGCCATTGTGCGGTCATATTGCACAATAGACGTAGTTGGAGTGGTGTGGGTACTGGGTTCACGCGCTCAACTTTTACTTTTAGAAGTTCTGAATTTCTGTTCTTGAGTTGAAAAACATCATCTACAATATACCGAGGGCAATAACCTACGATATGATGATCCTCAGTGCATAAGAGCAATGCACGCGGGTCATAGGGATTTTGAAATTCGTTAGCTAAATATAATAGTTCACCCGTTTGTAATTGATTAATTCGCTCAGTTGCACAAGCAGGAAGATGCCGCAGTCCATGTGCAAAAAAATGGATGCGGTATAAACCATTTTCATCTGGTTCTGGACAGGGGAAAACTTCAAAATAATCTGTTACCTTGCGTCCACCACTCCGAGAAAGAATGCTAATTGGATCGTCTTGTCCTTCCGGAATATTTAGCGATTCAATATAATTTTTGTAGTCAGGGCGAGAGCGTCGCATTAATCGATTAGAAAACAAGGGGAATAGTTCAACTGATGCGTATTCTTTGTTCAAGTCTGGGAAGGAATACAATAACTGAAAATTATGTTCAGTTTGAGCTTTAACAGCACCTTGCGTATATACAAAGTTATATTTTTTTCCGTCAAATGTTAAGCGACCAATGGGAAGCCAAGCGCGACTTTTAGGATCTTGCCAAGCTAAAAAAAGTGTTTTCATCGTAGGGTGTCCAGCAGCTTACTTTGATTTAACTCCAATATCTTTTGTGCAAATTCAATTGCTGTTTGCGATATGCGATTAGATGGAATACGCTCAAAAAGCTCTAACGTATCATTGCTTGACACCCTTGCTAAATTATTTAACCACACCCTGGCTGCATCTGGATACCGTTGTTGTGCTTCGCAAAATGCATTAAAAGTTTTGAGGGTTCTTTTATCATCAACTCTAGCATACAACGCAGAGTTGCATCTTTCTACATACGCTTGGACAGAGAAGCCAGCGTCTTTTGTGGTTAGTCTGCTTTTCCTTGTAGAATCAGACTCGTTCCTACCGAGACAGGAGGCATGGTCATAATTTGGTGCTAGATAAATCTTCTCTTGTAACCTGATAAATGCCCAATTTTCATGGTGTCGATCGCTATTCCCAATCCAAGCATCCAAAAGTAAATACCCAACAAAAGTTTCCGTCGCATAACTAATTCCCTCTGGTGGTATCCAGTCGATAGGTAAATTAACTGAATCATCTCTCATAGCACTGAATACATTATCTATTGTGTGTTGGGATAGGTCTTTAGAATCTTGTGGATAATTAGATACTATCCGAGCCAGAATTTCATTTCCAAGGGTGAGGATTCCACCTTTTTGAGACGGCAAAAATGAAGGTGAAACAATGCCATTTTCGCCATTGTATACCGCCAGTTCATAATCAGCATGAGGTAGCCCAAGCAACTCGCACAACTCAGCTGCAATCTTCTCTGCCCAATCCTCTCCTGTGTTTGGTCTAGCTTTTTTGAATAGGCAACTATCTAGATCGTGATGACGAAACCAGAACTTTTCTTTTGTTCCCAAATCTTCATCAGCCTCCGGGGCATCTAGGGGAACCTCAATGATCGGAAACTGCTCTGGCATCATTGGTTTTTTCTAAACTGTCCTTCAGGTCATTTGGGGAAAGCATTGCAAAAGAGCGATGATCGTAGCCATGCAATCCAATCCAGTGTCCGCGATCGCTTCTCAACCGACTGCTGCTGAAGTCGAAGCTTTTTTAGCCACACATCAACTCTAGGAATTAGCATAAGCCATTGGGATATCAGCCACCAAAGGCTGATACTCCCGACTAGAAAATGGACTAATTCAGGCAAGTTTGCATAAAAACTATAAGATAATTGAAAGATGTTGTTAATTTGCAGCCAAGTATGCAGTCTATTCAGCCTTTAACTGATATTGAGAATTGGGAGGTTTCTGGCACGGACGAAAAGATGCAATTTTCCGGTGTGCAGTTTTTGATGAATTTTTTGGGACAAAAGACTGCTGTGTTGATTGAGCTAAAACAACATGGCGAACTCTGGGCTGCTATGGAAGAAGAAACTGACATACCCCTAACTGTACAGTTTTTGGTAGATGAGCAAGGGTGTAAAACTGCTGTGCTGCTTGACTTCGAGGAACACGGTGAAATTTGGGAAGATATTTATTGCAACTTAATTGCCAGTCTCAGAACTGATGAACCGAAAATACCACTTGCTGAAGTAAAAAGGTCGCTCAATGAGCAGGGTAAGTTGAGTGGATGATTATATAGTTAAAATAATTCGTAATACCTCGACTTCGCTCGGCACAAGTTCGTAATTCGTAATACTCGCCTCCGGCGAGAAGCAAGCTACGTAATTAAGTTTTGTAATGGGGATTTTAACCGCATCACTTGTGATAAATCCGGGTTAGAGAATTTAGTTCTTACTAATACGCCTGTATTTATTAACTTAATTATACGTTTACAAAAATTTAGGTGTGAAACTGCATTTATATATATATGCTTAGAGGATGTTTTAAAAGACCTTTTAGAACATCCTTTTAGTAACAGATGTCTAGTGTAACAAAAGGACTTAAGGCTAATGAAGACAAAACACTTTATTGCATCTACTTTAAGTTTGTTTACTACAACAGCATTATGTTTTCCACTAGTACAGTCTACTGTAGCTCAAGCTCAGACAACTAGTACTGCTGTTGTTGGTACCACAAAAATTGCTGCTGGTTCTACAACACCTGGTGCCACAAGTTGGCAGCCTTACCCAGCCACAGAAAACGGAATTTATGTTGATGTAGATACCAGTGAAGCAAATTTTACCTCTACTCCAAAATACGTTACATCTATAGGTGGTGATGATACTCACTGGCAGACTACTGGAGGGTCAGCAATTTATTTTCCAACACCAAAAGGTTTTCGTATTTATGTTCGCTTCTCGCCTGATAGCATTTTAAATCCTGCCATTGCTAACCAAAAGAAATTTCACATTAACTGGATAGGTATTGGACAATAGTTGTTCAACTTTCTCGACCTTAGTAATACCAAAATCTGGAGTCCTCACAGAATTCAGTATTTTTATAATGTATTTTACTAAGTACAGATGCAGCATAAAATCGTGGTGAATTGAGGGCTGAAATTTAAACGCATAGGCGCTTCTCTACGAGACGCTGCGCGAACGCCTTCCCGCAGGGTAGGGGCGCAAAGGGAAGCGCATAGGCGCTTCGCCTTCCCGCAGGGTAGGAACGCAAAGAGAATTCGCTACGAATTTATGAAATATTGTACTTAGTTTGATGCGATCGCTAACTTTGAGTATTAAACACACCAGCACCACATTTTTATAGGCTAGTACTTTAGTTGGTCTTAGCTTGCTGCCATAGAGTATCAACCGTCACAAACTTATAGCCTTGTTGTAGCAGTTGCGGAATGAGAATTTGAATTGTGGCAGCAACATCTTCTCCACCGCAAGCACCATCATGCAAAACAATCAGCGAACCATTTTTGACTTGCTGCATAATTCGCTCTACTACGGTTGTGACACCTGGCCGCACCCAGTCTTCTGGTACAACGCTCCACATAACTGGGCGGTAATTCCACTGAAAGAACAATTTTAAGGTCGCAGGTGTAAATAAACCATTGGGGGGGCGGACATCTCGCACTTGTTCAGGTTGCAGGTTACAGGCATTGTAGATGGCAGCTTGGGTTTTTTGTAAACTGTCCTTCAGGTCATTTGGGGAAAGCATGGGAAAAGAGCGATGATCGTAGCCATGCAATCCGATCCAGTGTCCGCGATCGCTTACGGCTTTAGCAATGGCTGGTGAACGGTTGACACAAACACCCAACCAAAAAAAACTGGCTGTAATTTTGTAACGATCTAACACTGATAAAACTTCGGTGGTGTATTGCGGATGAGGGCCATCATCGAATGTGAGGGCGATCGCTTGAGAGTCAGGATTTCCACCCCAAAGGCAATTGGGAAAACTCGGTTGGAGAATGCGGTAGAAAATTGGGAACAGGGGAGCTAGCTGCATAAAGTTTTTTCTTTTTCCGTAATCTTGCATAATTACATTAGACATCTCCAGAAATTAATTATGCGTTGCCTGAAACCCTTGTAGAGACGTAGCAGTGCTACGTCTCTACATTCATTTTCACCAGATGTCTATTGATTACTTAACTCAATTCCGTGGGTTGAAGTCTCCCGGTTCAAAAATCACGCAAGTTTTGTGTTGGGGTTATATCCCAGATTCCGCACTTCATTGTGTAATATACGAAGATTTTCAACATTTGGCTAATCGTGGTTAAATAGCAATCATAAATTACCAGTATTACCAATAATTCTCCGTATTAATACTTGGTAATCGCGATGATTAGGAAATCTTTTTGAATATTTTTAACATATTACATCTTGAAGTGGTAAATGTAGGTTAAGATGAAAGTGTTAAGCCTCAGAACCACATCTTAACCTGCTTATATCTGTACAAATAGAGAAATTTAGATATAAGCTTTTTAATTCACTCAGCACTGAGTGTGGTCAATCAGCACTCCAAAGTCAGTTGGGAAAGGTTGGCTAAAGAATGTCAATGAGTAAGTTCTGATTTGGCAAAAAATCCGTAAGAGCAATACTTTTTGACCTAGCACTCGTCTAAATTGACCATAAATCTACGAATAAACACGGCATGAAATGTTAATGTTGTTCAAAGATATACGAGATTATCAAATTTCATTTCTGGGCTTGTTCCTAGTCCTAGGAATCGGCACACGAGACTGGACGTTGCGACCAGAGTTTATTGGGGTATTGATTGCCACTTGTGTAGTAACCCAATGGATATTGTCATTTGTCATTAATCATTGGTCATTGGCAAACAACAAAGGACTAATGACTAATGACAAAGGACAAATTACAAATATTCGCAGTGCTTTAATTACCTCGCTGGGACTCAGCTTGCTGTTGCGGGCTGATCACTGGACGACAATGGTAATAGCGGCGGTAAGTGCGATCGCTAGCAAATTTATTTTCCAATACGGTAAAAAGCATTTTTTCAACCCTGGTAATTTTGGCATCATTTCCGCCTTAGTTCTCACCTCCGACGCCTGGGTTTCGCCTGGACAGTGGGGTGAAGAGTGGTGGTATGCGCTGTTATTTGCCGGAACTGGCGGCATGACTTTGCAGCGCATTGGTCGCTGGGACACCACAGCAGCTTTTTTGGGTGCTTATTCTTTCCTAGAAGCCATTCGCAATCTCTGGCTGGGTTGGACTTGGGATGTTTATTGGCACCGATTGATGAGCGGCTCTTTGCTGCTGTTCGCCCTATTTATGATTACAGATCCGCGATCGATTCCCAATTCCCGAATTGGGCGGGTAGTTTGGGCATTTTGCATCGCCGGATTAACTTTTATCCTGCGGAATTATTTCTTTATTTCCACCGCAGTCTTTTGGGCACTGTTCATCCTTGCGCCGTTGAGCATTCTGCTAGATGTTCTCTGGTTAGCACCACGATTTTCTTGGCAAAGGGGAGATGAGGGAGATGAGGGAGTAGGGGGAGATGAGGGAGTAGGGGGAGATGAGGGAGTAGGGGGAGATGAGGGAGTAGGGGGAGATGAGGGAGTAGGGGGAGATGAGGGAGTAGGGGGAGAACTTTTATTTAGCACTCCTAACTCCTAACTCCTAACTCCTCACTGTTAACGGGACTTAATACAGAGGTATAAAAAATGAAGATTTTTCGAGTTTTAACGTCATTACTGTTGACAATTGTCGCAGTGCTTTGCTTTGCACCGTCAGCTTGGGCATTTTGTGGATTTTATGTAGCCAAAGCTGATACGAAACTTTACAACAAAGCTTCTCAGGTAGTGATTGCACGCAATGGCGATCGCACTGTTCTAACAATGGCAAACGACTTTCAAGGGGAGGTCAAAGATTTTGCGATCGTCGTACCAGTGCCAACGGTGCTGCAAAAAGAGCAAGTTCGTGTAACTGAACCGAAGATTATCGAGCGCCTAGATGCTTTTAGTGCGCCGCGATTAGTAGAATATTTTGACCCAGATCCTTGTGCGCCACTACCACTATTTTTGAGAAGCGCAGTTGCAGAGTCAGCAGGACTAAGTGGTAGGAGTGAAACAGTTCAGAAAAGCGATCGCAGTTTGGGTGTGACGGTGGAAGCGCGTTTCAACGTCGGTGAATATGACATCGTAATCCTCAGTGCGAAAGAATCTGGGGGACTGGAAACTTGGCTGACACAAAATGGCTACAAAATCCCTCAAGGGGCAAAACAGTTACTTCAGCCCTATATCCGTTCCTCAATGAAATTCTTTGTTGCCAAAGTCAACTTAGATAAATTCGAGCAATCTGGCTACCAGTTTCTGCGTCCGCTACAAATTTCCTATCAATCACCCAAGTTTATCCTGCCAATTCGTTTAGGCATGATCAATGCCACCACAGAGCAGGATTTAATTGTCTATATTCTCTCACCCCAAGGAGAGGCAGAACTGGCTAACTATCGGACGGTGAAAATCCCCTCCAACGTCAACATTCCCGTATTTATCAAAAATGAATTTGGTGAATTCTACAAATCCATGTTCCAAACTGCTTACACTAAAGAAGGCAAAAGAGTTGGTTTTTTGGAATACGCTTGGGATATGGGTAGTTGCGATCCTTGTTCTGCCGATCCCCTGACTCCAGAGGAACTCAAGGAAGCAGGCGTATTTTGGCTTGAAAATTCTCCAAGTGATACGCCAACATTCCGCAGATTTGTTCCGAGCTTTTTTAGCACAAACGTCTTCATCTCTCGTCTCCATGTCCGTTACACCCGTGACACATTCCCTGAAGACTTGATTTTCTTGCAAACTGCCAACCGGGAACAATTCCAAGGGCGTTATGTTTTGCAATATCCATTTGAAGGGTCGGTCAAGTGTGAGGCAGGTAAAGAATACAAACGCTCTTTACCCAACCGTTTTGAACAAGAGGCCCAGACTCTCGCTAGGTTAACCAACCGAAATATCCAAGATATTCGCAAGAAAATGAAGTTGAGTGTCGGCGATCTCACATATTCCTTGTGGGAAAATGTCCTGTCCAGGTTTGGATTTGATTAAGGGGATTGGGGAGAGACGCGATTAATCGCGTCTCTACTAGTAGTTTGTCAAGTTTAAATTGACGGTAAGCAACTTGGTAGTAAGGACTTCAGTCCTTATTTTCTAAGCACTAAAGTGCTTACTACAAACCCTCAAACTAGATACCCCTAAAATCACAGTCAAATACTTTTCAAACATCCTCTTAGACGTAAGCCGTAACGCACCATCTCAAGCTTTTGGTGCGTTACGGCTTACGCCTAACACAACGCCAGTTCGCTCAAGTCGGGAAACCTGCCCAAAGAACTGGCTCCCCCACGTATGTTTCAAAAATCAAACACTAGTCCTATAGGGGGTTGTTATACGCAATACTAAGATATTCTTGCTATTTTCGCCAAGATTGTCATGGTTCAATTGGATGAACAGCTACGCTGCTTAGTTACCGAAGCCTGTGGACACCCACCTGGAAGCCCTCAGCGTCAGAAGCTGCTCACGCAAATTATTCGCTTGACAGCAAGTAAACTCTGGAGGGAAAGTACTTCCTATTATCAAGATGCACTACAACAAACTTGGTTGTATTTCTGCCGCAATGTTTGTGAAGGTTTGACAGGTCAAACCTATGACCCCACTTATGGTAGTGTCATCACCTGGCTGAATGCTTACCTAAAACGGAGACTACAAGACTTTTACATTCATCAGAACCGGGAACAAGCCACAACAGTTCCTCTGAAAATTCGTCAGTCTACATCGGGTGGAACAACTGAAACCATTGACCCTGTAGATAACCTGCCGGCGAACCCCCAAGTACCTCCGATTCTGGAAGACTTGGAGATATGGGTTAGGACAGACTCTGATGGAGAACTGCGGGGTACTTACATTAAAGGGCGTCCAGATGTGAATTGTCAGGTGTTAATTCTCAAACGTCTACCCCCGGAAGTTGGCTGGAAAGAATTATCTGAGGAATTTGGGCTGTCAATTCCGACATTAAGCAGTTTTTATCAACGTCAGTGTCTACCGCGTTTGCGCAAATTCGCAGAATTGGAGGGATTGTTGTAACCATTCCCTGACCAATGTGGGTTTTTGGTTCAGGTTAGGGATCGCTTTTTAATATACTTGGCTGATCAAGTTTGACAGCGATCGCTAAAAAATTACTCCAATTATTCTTTCAAGAATAAATAAGATTGTGGAAGGTCAGGAATTGTGAATGGTAACATTACCGTGGGATCTCAAGCACCTAGAGTTAATCATGGGCTTTCCTGGTTATCACTTACCTGTTGTCATACTTATAGCTAAAACAACTAGGATTTTGGTTGCGAATTCGGTAAAAACTAAAAGGCAAAAGAAGCCAGTGCGATCGCTCACCGCGCTGGCTCTCTTGTTACGTTTGCCTTTGTACTTCCTGATTGCTTTGCTATGCATTGTCGCTTCACCTGTGCTGGCAAAAGTTCCTGGCTCAATTAATTCCTCATCCCAACTACCAATAAATAGTTTCACGTCTCTGGCTGTAGCTGCTGACCTCGCCTCATTATTACAACAGGGCAAAATTTTATACAATGAGGGCAAGTTTGCTCAAGCTGTAGAAGTGTTGCAACAGGCTGTCCAGGAATATAAGCAGCGAGGGGAGAGCTTGACGCTAGCAGCAACACTCAGTAATCTTTCCCTAGCTTACCAGCAACTCGGTGCATGGAATCAGGCGCAACAGGCAATTACAGAGAGCTTAAATTTGCTCAAAGGGCAGAATGAAAACCAAAATTTGCAACTATTGGCCCAATCAGTAGATATTCAAGGTCGTCTGCAACTGACGATGGGACAGTCGGAAGCGGCTTTAGCAACTTGGCAGCAAACGGAAGAAATTTACAAACAAGCAGATAATAAAAGTGGCGTGGTGCGATCGCTAATCAATCAAGCACAGGCGTGGCGCACCCAAGGATTTTACCCTCGGTCTGTCAAAATACTCGAAAAGGTTAGTCAGACCTTAAAATCTCAACCAGACTCTATAGAAAAGACAGTCAGTTTGCGATCGCTCGGTAATGCCCTTTTGGTATTGGGCGATTTGGAAAAGTCACGCGAGGTGCTAGAAGAAAGTCTGAGCATTGCTCAACATCTGCAATCAAGTCTTGATATTGGCGCTAGTCTGTTCAGCTTGGGGAATTATTATGCTCATAAACAACAGGATAAAGCAAAGGCGATCGCCTATTATCAACAAACAGTAGCAGCATCGCCCTCACCCCTAACAAAAGTCCAGGCCCAACTGAATCTCCTGGGCCTACTCATTGAAGAGAAACAATGGGCAAAGGTTCAAACTCTCTTGCCGTTGATTGAGTCCCAACTCGACCAACTCCCCCTTAGCCGTGCTAGTATCTACGCTCAGGTTAACTTCTCGCAAAGTCTGGCAAAAGTCAAGAGTAATGTATTGCAAACATCAAGTCATAATTCTTTCTCAGCATTACCCACTCCCGACTCAGCAGTATTACTAGCCAAAGCCATCCAGCAATCTCGCAGTTTAGGGGACAAGCGGGCAGAAGCCTATGCTTTGAAGAGTTTAGGCGGCTTGTACGAAAAAACCGGACAGTCGTCAGAGGCGCAAGACCTGACCCGGCAAGGATTAGCTTTGGTACAGAGCAGCAATGCACCAGAAATTACCTATGCCTTGGAGTGGCAGTTAGGTAGATTGCTGTGGGCACAAAAAAATATTAATGGTGCGATCGCGGCATATGATAATGCTATAGACACTCTTCAGTCTCTCCGCAGAGATTTAGTAGTCAATAAAGATGTAGTGAACCAGGATCTACAATTCAACTTTCGGGACAGCGTAGAACCCGTCTACCGAGAATCAGTAGAGTTACTGCTGCAATCCCAACAAGGAAAACCAGATCAAAAAATATTAGAGAAAGCACGCGAGCGGATTGAAGCACTCCAACTAGCAGAATTGGACGACTTTTTCCGGGAAGCTTGCCTGCAAGGTCAGAGAGTAGCCCTCGATCAAGTGGTAGACAAAGATAATCCTACGGCTGCCATCCTCTATCCAATTATTCTTGAAAAAGAACTCCAGGTAATTGTCAAAATTCCCAATCAACACCTGCAAAGCTATAGTACTAAGATTTCCCAATCAGAAGTACAGCAACTCTTAGTAGAACTGCGAAAAAATCTTGTCAATCCCACCGCGATCAAAGCTGTCCAAACCCAGGCGCACCAACTTTACGACTTACTGCTCAAACCCATTGAGTCACAATTGTCAAAAAGTCGGGTAGATACCCTAGTGTTCGTCTTGGATGGCCCGTTACGCAATGTACCAATGGCAGCTCTCTACGATGGTAAGCAATACTTGGTAGAGAAATATGCAGTTGCTCTAAGCGTCGGTCTACAACTTCTCGACCCCAAACCGCTAGTAAAACAGCAACTTCGAGCGCTAACCGCAGGACTAACTCAGCCGCCGCCAGGATTTTCTCGGTTTGCACCCTTGCTTGCGATCAAATCTGAATTCCAGGGCATTACCAAGGCAGGAGTCTCCACAACTAGCCTAATCGATGGAGATTTTAATCAAAAGAATTTAGAAAATGAAATAGATGCTGCTTCATTCAACATAGTGCATTTAGCAACCCACGGTGAGTTTAGTTCCCGCCTGGAAGACACTTTTATTTTAGATTTTAATGGTCGGATCAATGTCAAGGATTTTGATACTCTCTTCCGCAGTCAGGGTAAAACCGTAATAGAACTATTAGTTTTGAGCGCTTGCCAAACAGCAACAGGAGACAACCGTGCAGCCCTTGGTCTGGCAGGAGCAGCTGTCCGAGCTGGGGCACGCAGTACCATCGCTTCCCTGTGGCAGATTGATGATCAATCGACGGCAATGTTTGTTAGTGCCTTCTATCGAGAACTCAAAAGTGGCAAAATCACCAAAGCTGAAGCTGTCCACCGTGCCCAGCTACAACTGTTGAAACATCCTAACTACAAAGCACCAAGCTTTTGGTCTGCTTATGTGTTGATTGGCAATTGGCTTTGACATAAGTAGGTTGGCGCAATTAAAGTTAACTGGCTAAGGCTGTCATTTGTCATTTGTCATTTGTCCTTCGTCATTTGTCATTTGTCATTTGTCATTTGTCATTAGTAAAGGTTTTAAGCTTATTTATGTTTCGTAACATACTTTACTTTTTTTGCACCAATGTACTTACTCCCCCGAATCCCAATACGCTTGGGTTAAGGATAATTGTAGGTTGGGTTGAACTTTAGTGTTACCCAACAAACCCCGCTCTTCGGTTGGGTTTCGTTCCTCAACCCAACCTACGCAATACAAGGTTTTTGACGCTAACCCAAGCGTATTGTGATACAAGTTGACATCTCCCTTGGTTGGAAACCAAGGGATTCTAAACTGAATCTTCTTAAATTTTTATCGGCGATACCAGGTACGAATTCGCTTAGGTGAAATGCCGAGTAAATAACCAATAATTACTACTTGATTAAGTAGCGTAGTTTTGAGTACTCCCTTTTGCAACCATCTACGGGCTGAGGTAACAACTGGTGTGGGGATAATTACAATGCGTCCGATGCGTTTTAAACGACGCATGAGTTCAAAATCTTCCATGATGGGCAATTCAGGAAAATTGCCCATTTGTTGAAATACTGCTTTTGTGAGAAAAATTCCTTGGTCGCCATAGGGCATTTGGTAAAAATGCGATCGCACATTTACTCCCCACTCCACCCATCGTAAACTTAAAAGTGACGCATCAATCCGCAAGTTAAAAGCACCAGCTACAGTCTCAGGTTGTTGTAGTGCTGTGCGAATCATCTCATCAAACCCAGTTGGTAAACGGGTATCTGCATGGAGAAATAACAGAATTTCACCGCTAGCCTCTATTGCACCCGCGTTCATTTGCACAGCACGACCGGGAGACGATGAAATAACTTTGACATTTAAAGACTGAGCGATCGCTACAGTATCATCACTAGAGCCACCATCGACTACAATGACTTCTATATTTAGATTGGCTTGAGTAGTGGCAATGGCTTTTTGAATATTCCCCGCTTCATTAATAGCCGGAATAATAATCGAAATTTTGGCTGCGTCAATACTCTCACTCATGATTGCGGAGTTTTCTTTTCCGGTTGGTCAGGAAATGAACACTCTACCGTTACCTTCAGATTGCTTTCAGCCGTGCCTTTAGTTATGTAAGGTATACCTGCTTCACCGCCAACCTTGATGCCAAATTCTAGAGTGACTTTATCAATATTAGCAACAGGAATTTTCTTAAAAGCATTGAGTGAATAAACAGTGTAAGCCCGAATTGTACCTTCAATTGCTTGGAAATTTTGCACTATCTGTTTTTGTGCAGCATCAGCATCCCATCCCTTATCAATTAGTGCTTCTTCTTCTCCCTCTGGAGAAACTTCGGTAATGACTGGCAAAGCATCTAAGTAGGTTGGCGCAATTAAAGTTAACTGGCTAAGGCTGTCATTTGTCATTTGTCCTTCGTCATTAGTAAAGGTTTTAAGCTTATTTACGTTTCGTAACATACTTTACTTTTTTTGCACCAATGTACTTACGTTATTTGTGGCTTCAATGTAAATAATCGTGCCATCTTCTAACTGAATAGGTGTGAGTTGAGTCATGGGGTAATTTTGCCTAAAAGAATTGCGTGTAGTCAATTTAACGCGAAATGGGGGATTAGAAACCGCGTTTACACAAACAAAAACTAACCCTGAAGTAACTTCCGCGAACTCTGAAGTAACTTCCGCGAACTCCGAAATAACTTCCGCGAACTCTGAAGTAGCTTCCGCGAACTCCGAAGTAGCTTCCGCGAACCCTGAAGTAGCTTCCGCGAACCCTGAAGTAGCTTCCGCGAACCCTGAAGTTACTTCCGCTAACCCTGAAGTTACTTCTGCGAACCCTGAAGTTACTTCCGCTAACCCTGCATCTAATCTGAAAAAATGGCATCGAATAGCGATCGCTTGACTCTGAAATTCATTGCCAGGATGTCTTGATACAACTGGTCTGTGCTACTAATGGTGATTTTGCCATCTACCTGAAGTTTCTTGATGACTGCTAAAGTTCCCTTGACATTTAATCCCAGTCGAGTTGCTTCTTTTCTGGCTGCGAAGTCATCTAAAATTATGTAATCTGTTTGTAACTCAGTGCCTAAAGCAATGGCCTCTGATTCTCCTCTCCCTAGTCGCATATTTAGGCGATTGACTAACGAAAATAATTGAATTTCTTTAACTAATATTTTGTCGGCGTCAATTAAAGTTTTTACCTGTTGACTAGCTGCATCAGATTTAGCACTGATTTCTTCTGCAACAAAATTTGGCAAATAAAAGTTATCGTCAGAATCTAGAAAAATATCGAGAAACTCCAGACGCGATAAAAAGATTAATGGAGAAGAGTTAAAAACAACCTTCACACACCCTACCAATCCTTTTCTATAGCCATATCTTGTTCAGTCAAGTAGGAAAATTCCAGCCCCATCAAATCTAATAGTTTAACAAATACATCAGGCTCTATCTCCATGATTTCTGCGGCCTTTTTCAAACTAATAACTCTCGAAAATAACGCCCCAATCACAAACAGAAATGTTTCTTTTTGCTCAATATTATTAAATAATGGAATTTCTGAGGCAACACTTCTTAATTCTTCCTTACTAGTCATAGGTATTTCAAGCTACCGTAGTTGTTAATTTTAGAGCAATACGGTTCACAAAAGGGCTAAAACTCTTTTTCTTTAACGAACCGCAGAGGCGCAGAGGACACGGAGAGAAGAGAGAAAGAGAGGGAAGAAATCCTTAACTGAACTGTATTGAATCTTAGAGGATGTTTGAAAAATTATGATTGATCCATCAAATATTATTTTACCCCACCCTAACCCTCCCCGATATATTGGGGAGGGAACCAGATTTCTTGTTTCCCCCCTTTATAAGGGGGGATTAAGGGGGGTAATCATTCGATTAAGTAGGTCGGCGCAATTAAAGATAACTGGTGATAGCTGTCATTTGTCCTTTGTCATTCGTCCTTGGTAAGGGTTTCAAGCCTGTTTACGTTTCGTCACATAGTTTGATTTATTTTCACCGACTTACTTGGTATGACAACATACTACTTTTCAAAAAACCTCTTAATCACCAGGAGATTGTGAAATGGATAAGTTAACTCAATATCAAAAAATAGTTGGATATTTATTTATTTGGAAGTCCCTAAACTGAAGAAGAAAGACCATAATAGTTAAGGCACGAACGCCAACACCCCCACAGGAGAACCAGAACCACCACGTAATCTCAGAACTGCGATCGCTAGAGTAGTACCTTTCGGTGGCAGTTGATCCAAATTTGTCAGATTCTCCAACACAATGCGCGGTTTTTCCAACACCAAGCGGTTAATCGCAAAACTGTTATCCTGTCCTGAGTCTACGCCATGAGTATCAATTCCTACCCCAGCAATTTGCCGTTCATCCAGTAAAAATTGAGTTGCATCGCTGCCAAACCCTGGAAAATGTGGAATTCCTTGAGAATCATAATTTAGGAATGCACTTTTATTAAACCACTTTTTTTGCCACCCTGTATTCAGGATAACTACAGAGCCACCAGCAATTTCACCGTATTCTTCTTCCCAAGCTACAACATCAGCAATAGTCAGAGCATAATCAGAATTAACTGCTGTGGCTTGGCGAATATCTATGACCACCGCAGGTACAACTAAAGACTGGGCTGGGTATTGGTCAATTCCGACAGCAGAACTATGAAAACTGTTAGGGGCGTTGATATGGGTAGCGCTATGTTCCCCCAAGGAGAAACGCCGCAGGTAATAGCTATCATTATTTAGTTCAGCCACAGTTTCAAATTCTACTGTGGGATCTCCAGACCACTGGGGAATATCTATGTCAATTACATGACTTAGGTGGATAACGCGTGTGTAGGTGATACTATTTTGACTTTGGGGTTGTATCATCCCAGCCTTCTACTTTATTTATACTCAGGGATTTTTTCAAAAATGCGATGCCTTGGTTGGCCTACGCCTATGCAAAAATAGTACTACCATTACAAAGTTTTTGAATCGATTGAAGTACAACACATTCTACTTGTAATTCATTATACTAGCAGAAATAATCCCCCCAATTCCGGTAAATTCCAGGTTTTGGGGGGGTTCAAATGTTGCAGCAAAAAGTGAATTAATCTTAGTTAACAACTAATAGGTTAATTATTTATTAAGCTTAGGTTAAAATTTTGGGCAAATCGTGCCTGATAAATCAATACGGTTCACAAAAGGGCTGAAACTCTTTTTTTTACGTAGACGCAAAGCGGCTTGCCGCAGGCTACCACAGAGGCAAAGAGTTGCCAGTGCGCCCTTGCGGTTAAGAGACTTGTTCGCTCTTAGCGTTCTCGTAGGGTAGCCCTTACTACCATTGGTGTCAACTTAAGCTTGTTTAGCTTCACTGTTGGCTTGATCACCCGCTTGGGAATCAATTCCCAAGCTAATAGCTCAAGTCTACTGAAGTAGACTAAAGATTGTTGAGGAATTTAGTCATCTTTTAGATGACTTCAGCTATTAGCAAGGAACTTCAGTTCCTTGCAAGACAGC
>NZ_JAIVFV010000081.1 GCF_020829445.1 Nostoc sp. CHAB 5836 | reverse complement strand
GCTAACAATGTTATTGTTTCGACCGACAATGGCATTGTTTCGGCTAACAATGTTATTGTTTTGACCGACAATGGCATTGTTTCGGCTAACAATGTTATTGTTTCGACCGACAATGGCATTGTTTCGGCTAACAATGCCATGTGTGTACACTGTAGTACTAAGGAGAGGCAAAGCGTAGCCTTGGCTCTTTGGGGTTCAAATTTGATGATTTATGCAATAGGTCTTTTATCTATAGCGATCGCCTGCCCGGCGATGATGTCCACCAGTTGTTCGAGAGCGAACTGGAGAAGGGTTACACGGTCTAGTTTCAGAGGCAGGTAAGTAAGTTGGCGTGAAAAAACCTAAATATGTTACGAAACGTAAATAGGCTTAAAACCCTTGTAAATGACGAAGGACAAATGACAAATGACAGCGTTAGCCAGTTAGCTTTAATTGCGCCGACCTACTTATTTTTCCCTAATTGTGATATTCCGCCTCAGATGTCACACTTGTCAATACCCCTGACCTAAATCCTTACCGAAATTTTTGATTGCGATCGCTAAGAGGATGTTTTAAAGGAGCTTTTGCTCTGATCATTAGCCAGTCAAAAATCTCACTAAGTAAGTCGGCAAGAATAAACAAAACTATATTACGAAACGTAAATACACTTTAAACCCTTATAAATGACGAAGGACAAATGACAAATGACAGCCTTAGCCAGTTAGCTTTATTTGCGTCGCTCTACTTACATGGCTAAAACCTTAATTTTTATTGCATCTAACCCAGTACACAAGGGCAAAATTATACCTTCCCGGACTTTTAAAACATTCTTTAATTTCCAGTCTAGTGTTTGAAAATTTTCCCTAATAGACAACTCTCTAAAGAGTGAAACTTTTTTCTCCAAATCTAGCCATTAGTTAGTTGTATGATTTTGAACAAACACTAATAATACAGCATATCGCCAAGACACATTTTATTTGTTAAATATTTCTAAAGTTCATGAGCCATTTAGCTTGACAGCATTAACCCTCTTCGGCAATTATAAAGAGGCGGCTATTAAACCCCAATTATTTGACTGCTTCACTGCAATTTTCGAGTTGATAAAATCGCCTGCTTGCATTAATTATCTTTATTGTTGCAGCTGACAATATTACCACAGTATCCCTGCTTATCTTGAGTTATGAACTGCGGTTGTTTAAAAAAGCAATAGGAATCCTACACTATGATGTGTACTAAACGTTGGGATAAATGTTTAGGACTTAGGCAAAACTACACGCGCTCTGGGGCAATTGATGAATTGCCCCTACAGCTTGAAAATCAAGATTTCGTCTATTCTTTGCATCAGTCCTGATATTATGAGATGTCATAACAGCTACTCATACATATCCCACATTTGAATTTTCCGGAGTTAACGGGTTTAATTTCTAGTTATTCATATCGAGGCGAACCAAATAATCATCTGGATATTTGTATTCATTTAACCTTGCATCCAGTATTTTCCAATAGTCAACCCAAGAAATTGAAAAGAGGATATTTCCATGTCTAGTTTGTTTCGTCGGTCATCAGCAAAGGTTGCTTTGCTAGTTTTGGGGATGACAACTGCTACAATAACTCCCATTGTAATTTCTGCACCCGCATTATCTCAAAATACGGTTCCATCACCTGCGACACCATCACCTGCGACACCATCGCCTGCTTCAACAGTTAACTTATCTGATGTTTCCTCAGATTATTGGGCGCGTCCCTTCATTCAAGCCCTAGCTGACAATAACGTAATTAGTGGCTTTCCTGATGGCACTTTTAGACCGAATCAACCTGTGACTCGTGCTGAATTTGCCGCCCTAATTCAAAAAGCTTTCAGTAACCAAAACCGAGTTCGGCAATTAAGTGCGGGTGGATTTAGTGATGTTCCTGCTGGGTATTGGGCGGCTTCTGCAATTCAGAACGCCTACGAAACTGGATTCTTGGCAGGCTATCCTGGAAATGTATTTAGACCTAATCAAGAAATTCCGAAAGTGCAAGGAATTGTTGCTTTAAGTAATGGCTTGGGTTTGTCTGGTGGCGATACAAGTACTCTTGGCACCTATTACAACGACGCCTCGGCGATCCCGAACTATGCTGTCGCGAGTGTGACAGCAGCAACACAAGGTAATCTTGTTGTCAACTACCCGGATGTAAAACAACTCAATCCGCAACAGTCCCTGACTCGTGCTGAAGCTGCGGCACTGTTATATCAAGCTTTGGTTAGACAAGGACGGGCGCAACCGATTGCTAGCAATCTTCCAGCTAGTCAATATGTTGTCGCTGGAACTCCTGGTAGTACTCAAACCGCTACTGATATTGTTTCTCTTGCTGCATCCAGTAATTCTTTTACAACTCTAACTTCTTTATTAAAGACATCGGGTTTAGCAGATGTTCTGCAACAGCCAGGCCCTTACACAGTCTTCGCTCCCACCAACGATGCATTTGCTGCTTTGCCTGCTGCTACGCTAGAACAGTTACAGCAACCAGAGAACAGAGAAGCGTTAGTAAAGATTTTGAGATATCATGTGGTTCCCGGTGCGGTACTGCTAGTCAGCTCTCGGCTGGAGAACTGAGAACCGATGAAGGAACACCTGTAAATATTCAAATCGATTCTACCAACAATCAAGTCGGGGTAAATAATGCCAGAGTTATCCAGGCGGACGTGAAAGCTAGCAATGGTGTTATCCATGCAATTAACCAAGTCCTGATCCCGTCCGATGTTAACGTCAGTCAGTTAAATCAGCCACCAACAGGAACTACAAACGAGACAACGGATAATACAGTAGGTAGAGCTACTCGCGGTGGCAGAAGCTATATCGGAGTTGCTGGTAATATTGGTTTGAGCGGCAACGATACAGCTCTTTCCGAGGGGAATTTTACAGTAATCAGCAAACTTGGTCTGACAAATTATCTATCAGTGCGACCATCAGTAATGTTTGGGGACGATACAATATTTCTAGTTCCCGTGACTTTGGATTTTTCTCCCCGCACAGCAGGTTCGGTGGGTGAAAGAACCTTTGCTATATCTCCTTATATTGGTGCTGGCGTAGCTATTGAAGCTAACGTGGATACTGATTTTGGATTACTGCTAACTGGTGGTGTAGACCTGCCGATCGGTTCTCGATTTACAGTGACAGGTGCTGTAAATGCTGCCTTTATGGATCAAACTGATGTAGGGCTACTATTAGGACTTGGCTACAATTTCTAAGTAATTTGACCAGGACTTACGCAAAAATTCCTAAAAAGCTTAATTTATCGAACCGCCTTCTCTTCTTAGGCTGACGCCAACGCGCAGCCCAAGAAGAGAAAAGCGCAGAGAATTCGTAGAGTGTGCGTAAGTCCTATTGACCTCACTTCCATTCCTCTCTCCTAAAAGGAGAGCGTGCGTAAGTCCTATTGACCTCTCTCCAAACCTCTCTCCTAAAAGGAGAGAGGCTTTGAGCCTAAGTAAGTCGGTGAAAAAAAACAGAGCTATATTACGAAAAGTAAATACACCTGAAACCTTTACCAATGACAAAGGACAAATGACAAATGACAGCTTTCACCAGTTAGCTTTATTTACGCCAACTTACTTACATTCCGCACCCTCATTTTGCTCAAAGCCCTGTCAGACCTAACAAGAACAGCCCCAACCCTTCAAGGGTTGGAGAGCCAATGTTCAAAGCCCCTCTCCGCTTCGGAGAGGGGTTTAGGGAGAGGTCTGCCTACTTGTGTATACACGGTAGCTTGTTAAGAAGGTTTAGGGGGATCTAGAGCGTTTTGCTACCAACAAGAGGACTTTTCAAACATCTTCTAAGGTCGCTTGATGGCTAAAGTAAGTCCATCGGCAATGGGGATAAGGGAGAGTGTTACCCGTTCGTCATGATGTAACTTTTCGTTGAGCGCCCGGATTGCTTGGGTGCTTTCATCTTGATATTGGGGGTCTGCAACTTGTCCTGACCATAAAACATTATCAATAGCAATCAATCCACCTGGACGCACTAATTGCAGCGATCGCTCATAATATCCATCATAATTTTTTTTATCAGCATCAATAAAGGCAAAATCAAATGTCTCGGCTTGTCCAGTTGCCAATAGCTGATCTAAAGTTTCCCAAGCTGGTGCTAATCGTAGATCGATTTTATCGGCAACCCCAGCTTCTTGCCAATATCGCCGGGCGATCGCAGTAAATTCTTCACTCACATCAGCAGCAATAATTTTCCCATCAGCCGGTAGTGCTAAAGCTACAGAAAGTGAGCTATAACCTGTAAACACTCCAATTTCTAGGGTTTTCTTGGCTCCAATTAACTGCACCAGAAGTCTCATAAACTGCCCTTGTTCTGGTGAAATCTGCATTCCACTCTGGGGATGGCTGGCGGTTTCTTGGCGCAACTTCCAAAGAATCTCTGGTTCTTGCAGTGAAACGGATAAAAGATAATTGTAGAGTTGGTTATCTAGACCTATAGACTGTTTTGGCATGGTAGATGAGAGAATTAAGAGAATCTACAGTTATACTATCGCTGATAAGTGGAATCTCAGGAATAAGATGGTGCGGTTAGTTTTGACAACAATATTGCTGGTGTTAGTAACAGCTTGTGGCAGCATTGGACTGCTACCAACTAGCGATTTAGTACAAAAAGCGATCGCACTTGGGCTAGAGCAAACTCAACAAAAACTTAGCCAACAGTTGGATCTAGATTTTCAAGGATTTGAAATCAAGCGGCTATCAATTATCCAAGAACAACCCCTGACGATTGAAAATTTACCAGCTTTCCACGTTCGGGGAACCTACGACTTGATTGTTAAGCTACCAAAACGGCGCTTGACGCAACCAAAAAAACCCTTTGATGTTTATCTGCAAATTCAGCAAGAAGGCAAAACTTGGCGATTGCTGCTTCCAGATAAAGGTAGTAAAAATACTCAACTAATTTGGCGTAGTTATTTAGTTGAGTAATTACGTTGGTGCGAAAAAACCCAAGTATGTTACGAAACGTAAATAAGCTTCAAACCCTTACTAATGACTAATACAACTCTACCAGAGGCTGCACTTAGACTTACCTCGACGCCGCTCAGTACAAGTCGGCACAAGTCGCTCAGTGACCACGCCAACGACAACTCTACCAGACGCACTCGCGTTCGCGCTTGGTGAGTTTATCGAACGCGAGTGCGTCCCGCTCTTAAGGGCAGTACAAGTGACCAATGAATGACCAATGACAGCTTTAAGCAGTTAGCTTTAAGGATGAATTAGAGTTAACGTGGATGAGTGATTCAGGAGTACTCCTACGCCACATTCAATCTATCAGTGGTCATCGCTCACTTCCAGCTCTGAAGCGATATTTGGGTGTGACAGACCAGCAGAAAGAAAATGCCATCTCCACTTTAGTTTTTTAAGTCAGTAAGGAATTATGAACGCTTACAAAAAATACATCACCATTACAGATCCAAAGCAAGTAATATTATCTGATTTACCTTTTCAAGCAGGACAGCGAGTAGAAATAATTATCTTAGCTGAGGAGAACCCCAGAGCATTCATTAGTAAAAAACTGAGAGATTTATTTGATCAAACACAATCGCTACCAGGAGTACAAGATATTAGCGAAGCAGAAATAGCAGCAGAGATTGAAGCTTACCGACGCGGAGAATGAAAGTTGTTATTGACACGAATGTTTTAGTTTCTGCTGTCCTTAAGGGTAGAGTACCAAAAGCAGTTATTCAGTTTATTTTTGAGAATCCCCACTGGGAATGGATTGTTTCATTTGAAATTGTAGCGGAATATAAAGAGGTATTAAGTCGCCCGAAGTTTAAGTTGACAGATCAAGTGAGAGCGTCATGGTTTGAAATTATTGATACATTTGCGACCCTAATTGATGTCAATGTGTCAATTGATTTTCCAAAAGACCGAAAAGATGCAAAGTTTTTAGCTTGTGCTTTAGCAGGGGAAGCTGATTTTTTGATTACGGGGGATTCTGATTTTAATCAGGCTCAAACTTTGTTAAATACAACGATTATTTCTGTGTCTTTATTTAACAGGTTAGTTTGCGATTGAATGTAAGTCATCGTGAAGTCGGAATTTAGTAAGTACGTTGGTGCGAAAAAATTCAAGTATGTTGCGAAACGTAAATAAGCTTCAAACCCTTACTAATGACAAATACTTCGACTTCGCTCAGTACAAGTGACCAATTGACTTAGGACAGCCTTAGCCAGTTAACTTTAATTGCGCCAACCTACTTATAAAGTCAGCAGCCAAAAGTTAGCGATCGCTAGTCTTTCTCTAACCCCGCATCTGTCGCAGTGCATTAAACGCCTTACTTCGCAACCCAACTGGTAACAGCGATAATCCTAAACCAGTCCAAGCTTTAGCAGTGGAAAAAGACTTTCCTGTCAAAACTAGCTCTCTACCTTTTTGGGTTTCACCCTTTTCAATTAAACGCAAACCTAATAATAATTGCGTTTCACTTAGACGATTTTTTCTGATTGTCTCTATTTTTTCAGACTCAAATTTATAACTTTCTAAATACCGGATTTTATCAAATAAATAAGGGATAGCTCGATTGATGCCTTGCTGCTCGGCATGGCAGCGATATTCCATCAATAATGCTGGTAAGTAATAGCCATTTTTTCCAGCTAAAGCCAGACGCACAAATAAATCATTATCCTCACAATTTTGCAGATTTGGCTGCATAAATCCTAATTCTTGCAATGTTTTACGACAAAATAATGTTGCTCCAATTTGAAAGCTTTGGTGAATAAATACAACTTCCAACAAATTATCTACAACACCTGCTGGTAAATTATTCCTACCCCAGCGATGAGAATTTTCTTGAGTTTTTGACTCATCTCGCACATTGTTAATATCAATTATCCAATGGTCTGTACTAACAAAATCAATACTAGAGTCTTGAGCCAGAATAGCTGCGGTACTTGCGAGAAAATCGGATGTTAGCCGATCATCATCATCAAATTTAATAAAATATTCACCACTGGCTGCATCAAAGCCAGAGCGCATATTATTACTTTTACCAATATTTTGCAGATGACGGATATATTTAATCCGGTGGTCTGTATACTTTGACATCAACTCAGGTGTACCATCGGTAGAACCGTCATCACAAACAATTAGCTCAAAGTCTTGCTCAGACTGATTGAGTACACTGTCAATGGCATAAGGAAGGAGATGAACACGATTAAAAGTAGGAATGCAAACAGTAATTTTAGGCATATTATATAAGTTGGACTGGCGGACAAATTAAGTAGTCAACTGTTCTACAAATACTAGCAATTCATCCACTTCATCGGGTCTCACTTTTACGTCAAAGCTTTGCTGGTAAACGATCGTACCTTATTTTTGTTTTCTTTTTTGTTTAATACTTCAAGGATTTGAGGTTTTACAGCCACTCCCCACCCCGGAAACGCCAACGGAGGAAGATAATTCGCATTAGGCTTTGGGAAGTAATAAAAACTGCTAGCCACACGATGCTATAGTGCAACAAAAAAGCTCCTGGGGAAAGTTCATCTTTTGGTAAAGGTATTGGTAAAAAGCCAAATAGTTTGACTCCACAAAACACAAACACCAATTCCCATATACCAGCTAAGAGTTGATAAACTGCGGGCCAATCTCTATCCCAACGAGATTTTTGTAGATAGTCATAAAGCATATCCCAGCCCAAGCCAAAGATGGCAACATAACTAAGTATCCAAAAATAGACCGAATTAGCACCAGGGCCAATCCAACCCATTGCAAAAGGCAAAGATACGAATACACCGACAGTTGCAAGTAATAATAACCGAGTTTGCCAGCGACCAAATAAAGTTGGTGTCATATAAGTCGGGAGTGGGGAGTAGAGACACGATTAATCGCGTCTGCAAAGAGTAATAAAGTTGTCTATTTCTCCGCAGTCAATACTGCGCGGTTAATAATATTTGTAGGTTGGGTTGAGCGAAGCGTTACCCAACAAACCCAGCAAAATGTTGGGTTTCGTTCCTCAAACGCCACGTGCTACCCTGCGGGAACGCTAAAAGCGAACAAGTCGGGGAACCCGCCCAGCGCAGTGGCTCCCCAACCTACGCATTTTTTATTTTTTTGCCAAAACCTGCGCAGTATTGTCTTGGCAGTCATCACCACAACGGCGTCGAGGTTTGAGAAGGTGAATTATGTCCAACCTGAGTTACCCTTAAATCAATGGGGACAAATGATCTGTGAAACTAATCAAACACAGGCGGTTAAACTATATCGAAAAGCATTGCTTTCATCAAAATGGTTAACCGTTTACTGATGACTGTTAACTGATAACTGTCAACCACCAAGTATTATGTATAATTACAATCCTTTAGACTGCCTACCTTCATCGGCGGAGTTACCAGATTCTGATGATACCCCTGTGGATAACGAACTACAAATATTAATTCCTAATTTATTGTTAGCCATCTTAGCATCGATTTGGCAAACCCGTGATGACTGGTTTTTCGGTATCAATATGGGGATTTATTATACACCATTACAACCTGCTATAGTCCCCGATGGGTTTTTGAGTTTAGGTGTTGAACGTTTTGTTGGAGAAAACGGACGTTCTAGTTACGTTTTCTGGGAAGAAGAAGGGATTACGCCCATTTTAGCTTTAGAAGTGGTTTCTCAAACCTATAATGGCGAATATGAACAAAAGAAAATAGACTATGCTCAATTAGGCATTTTATATTACGTCATTTATGCACCAACGCGGCTACGTCGTAAGCGTCAACGTTTAGAAGTTTATCGCTTAGTTGAAGGTAAGTATATTTTACAACTTGGCGATCAAATTTGGATGCCAGAAATTGGTTTAGGGATTGGACGAGAACAGGGTACTTATCAAGGAAGAACACGAGAATGGCTGTTTTGGTATGACCAAGATGGTAACAGATACCAAACTCCAGAAGAGGTAAACACACAACAGCAACAACAGCTAGAACAAACTCAGCAGCAGCTTCAAGAACTTTTAGCCAAATTACAACAACAAGGAATTGACCCAAATTTACTATGAACTACCCCAGTCTATCGGTGAGAGGTTAAAGTAGAGTGCATTTTGTCAACCATAGGACTTACGCAATAACTCTCTGAAACTCTTATTACTTTGTGACCTTTGCGTCCTTTAACTGATAACTGTTAAAGCCTTTCCCCTTCTGGGGAAAGGAATGGAAATAAAGTTTTCTAGAAAACTCAGTTCAGGTCAATTTGGCATTTTAAATTTTCAAATGAGGTTCCACCAATGACCAATTCAGATTTAGAGAGAGTCACAGTTCGCCCAATGGATGAGTATAACCAAAAGTTGGTGTCTTATGTCCATCCACCAAATTGGCTTAATCCTCAACCCGCCGATGTTTATGATTTGGTAGTAATTGGTGCTGGTACGGCGGGATTAGTGGTGGCGGCGGGTGCGGCGGGTCTAGATTTGGGTTTAAAGGTGGCGTTGATTGAAAAGCATCTCATGGGTGGAGATTGCTTAAATGTTGGTTGCGTACCATCTAAAACTATTATTCGCTCTGCTCGCGTTGTTGGCGAAATCTGGGATGCTCAAAACTTGGGAGTTAATATTCCCCAACATAATATTGATGTTGATTTCCCCAAGGTGATGGCAAGAATGCGGCGGATAAGGGCTGATATCAGCCATAATGACTCGGCTGCCCGGTTCTCATCTTTGGGTGTCGATGTCTTTTTGGGTAGTGGTCGATTTGCGAGTCAAAATACTGTGGAAGTTGGCGACAAAACCCTCCGGTTTAAAAAAGCTGTAATTGCGACTGGCGCAAGAGCTGCACAACCCTCGATTCCGGGAATTGAAAAGGCGGGTTATCTAACCAATGAGACGGTTTTTTCCCTGATTCAACGACCGGAACGTTTGGCGGTGATTGGTGGCGGCCCCATTGGTTGCGAATTGGCGCAGGCTTTGGGACGTTTGGGTTCTGAGGTGGTACTTTTCCATAGCGGTTCTCATCTTCTGAATAAAGAAGACACTGAGGCGGCTAAAATTCTGCAAAAGGTTTTGATTAACGAAGGAATCCGTGTGGTACTCGATTCCAAATTGGAAGAAGTGGTAACTGTTACTGAAGGGAAACGGCTTTACTTTTCCTCCAATGGTCATCGAGATTCGGTGACAGTCGATGAAATTTTAGTCGGTGCGGGGCGATCGCCAAATGTGGAAGCTTTGAATTTAGAATCAGTGGGGGTGGAATATGACAAGCACCAAGGTGTGAAGGTAAATGATTACCTCCAGACGACTAATCCCAAAATTTATGCGGCTGGCGATATCTGCATGAATTGGAAGTTTACCCATGCTGCTGATGCAGCAGCGCGGATTGTGATTAAGAATATGCTGTTTTCTCCCTTTGGTTTAGGACGCTCGAAACTCAGTAGTCTGGTGATGCCTTGGGTAACTTATACTGACCCAGAAATTGCCCACGTAGGTTTTTCCGAAGATGAGGCGCAGAAATTGGGTATTGAGGTGACGACAATTAAGATACCTTTTAGTAGTGTAGACCGAGCGATCGCAGATGGTGAAGAGTCAGGATTTCTCAAAATCCACCATAAGAAGGGATCTGATCAAATTATTGGTGCAACTATTGTCGCCAGTCATGCGGGTGAGATGATATCAGTTGTGACTACGGCAATGGTGAATAAAATAGGCTTGAGTAAGTTAAGCAGTGTAATTCATCCTTATCCCACTCAAGCCGAAGCTATTAAAAAAGCAGCTGATGCTTATCGTCGTACACTCCTGACGTCAAATACCAAAAAATTGTTGGGATTTTTGACAAAGTTATCTTGACCAAATCAGTGAACAGTTACCTGACTGTTCACTGATCAATACCCTTGGGTTAAGCATTTCTTCCTTCTCTTTGCGCCCAACTCTTACGAGACGCACTCCAATACTGCTCGGTTAAGAAAAAATTGGGCGTTATATAAAGAAAATTTTGTTCTCGTGTAATACACGATAACAATAAAAAGATAAAACCTCTCTCCTGCAAGGAGAGAGGCTTTGAATTCTCCCCCTTCCCTTGTAGGGAAGGGGGCTGGGGGGTTAGGTTTCGCCTCTTCTTTTCCACATGACCTGAATTGTCAGGTTATCGGGGAGAGGTTAAAAGCATTAAACACACCTGTCATTTTGATTATCGACCAGTTTGAAGAATGCTTTACTATGTGCGATGACAGCCAGCGCCAAGAATTCTTTGACTGTTTGCGGGAATTAATTGACTGTACAGATAACCTCTATATTTTCATTGGGATGCGATCGGATTTTCGAGCGAGATGGCGAGAATATCCCGAATATGCCAGCAGAATCCATTAATCAGCAAGCTGTAGTGGCACTCAAGCGGGCAAGCTACAATCTGCAAGAACGAAACCGCTTGGAAGGACATAGTGAAGCGGTCTGGGGCGTAGCATTTAGCCCGTTAAAGTCCGTTAAAACGGACTTTAACTATGAGCCAGGAACTTCAGTTCCGGGTGGTTTATGTCTAGAATGAAATAGCCCTGGGTAAGAACGTGCGATCGCCAGATAGCAAACTCGAACCAATCTGATTAATAGACATCTCCGAAAACGAATGTAGAGACGTAGCACTGCTACGTCTCTACAAGGGTTTCAGGTAACGCATAATTAATTTCTGGAGATGTCTAATGTTTTATTTTCTCACGAAAAAACTGATGTTAGACTTTATTCTCATCACTGGCGATCAAGCCAAATTCAACCCCCTTAAAATAATTCGTAATTCGTAATTCGTAATTCGTAATTAAGTTTTGTAATGGGGATTTAACCCCAACACAAAACTTACCTATTTATTGAACCGGGGGACTTAAACCCGCAAAACTCGTTAACAAGGGTCAAACATCCTCTTTTATCTAACTTTTAACTTCTAGTTCTAAAAAATGCTTCCTTCCAAACGAGTTTATTTATTATTGGTTTTGGGTATAGCGATCGCCCCGATCCTATCCTTATTTCTGATCATTAGAGTAGCCATCGCCATCACTGTACTATTTGATGCCATTGTTCTTGGACTGATGGTTATAGATGGTTTACGGGTGCGGCGTTCTCGCGTCCAAATTACCCGCCAATTACCGTCACGATTATCCATTGGGCGGGATAATCCGGTGGTGCTAAAGGTAACATCGCCAAATACTAACGCCCAAATTGAAATCTGCGACTATTACCCAACAGGATTTGGCGTGTCTGCACCTGCACTCAGGGCCATTCTTCCTAGTAACAGCACGGAGGAATTGAAGTATACTGTCCACCCGACACATCGGGGAGAGTTCCCTTGGGGAAATATTCAAGTCCGCCAATTGGGAGTTTGGGGATTAGCTTGGGATGATTGGCAAATTCCCCAAAGTTTGCCAGTGAAAGTTTATCCTGATTTAGTGGGATTGCGATCGCTGACAATTCGCCTGACACTGCAATCATCAGGCTCAATGCGCCAATCTCGTAAAACTGGTATTGGTACAGAGTTTGCCGAATTGCGAAACTATCGCACTGGTGATGATTTGCGGTTTATTGATTGGAAAGCTACCGCCCGTCGGGTTGGCGCTTATGGTAATGCAACGCCACTGGTGAGGGTTCTGGAACCAGAACAGGAACAAACATTACTGATTTTACTTGATCGTGGACGGTTGATGACGGCAAAAGTCCAGAGTTTGCAGCGATTTGACTGGGGTTTGAATGCAACTTTATCCTTAGCATTGGCAGGTTTACATCGAGGCGATCGCGTGGGTGTTGGTGTATTTGACCGCCAGATGCATACGTGGATTCCCCCAGAACGCGGTCAACATCATTTGAATCAGCTAATCGATCGCCTGACTCCAATTCAGCCAGCGTTATTGGAATCTGATTATTTGGGGGCGGTGACCAATGTTTTGCAGCGACAAACTCGGAGAGCGCTTGTAGTAGTAATTACCGACTTAGTTGATGTTACTGCCTCTACAGAACTCCTAGCTGCACTCTCCAAACTAGCACCCCGCTATCTCCCATTTTGCGTCACTCTCGGAGATCCGCAAGTTGATCATCTGGCACACACCTTCACAGATGATGTTATAGGTACTTATACCCGTGCAGTGGCACTAGATTTATTAATGCAACGGCAAGTAGCATTTGCCCAACTCAAACAAAAAGGGGTATTGGTACTAGATGCACCAGCAAATCAAATTGCCGATCAGTTAGTTGAACGATATCTGCAACTCAAAGCGCGAAATCAACTTTAGATGCACGACAGCTTATTAGACTTCAGTAAACCTACGGCATCAATTCGACGAACCTATCGATCTATCGTAAGTAGGTCGGCACAATTAAAGCTAACTGGCTAAGGCTGTCATTTGTCATTTGTCCTTGGTCATTTACAAGGGTTTTAAGCCTATTTACGTTTCGTAACATATTTATGTTTTTTCGCGCCAACTTACTTATTGTATTGGAATTTTGCTTGATTTTAAACCAATACCGTTCAGTTAAGGATTTTGTGGAGAACCATAGGCCTGTAGAGACGTTGCATTGCAACGTCTCTACACTGTCCACTGGACAAGGGTTTTAGTTTTATCCCAAGCGTATTGGATTTTAAACAATGCTGTGTTTTATAGGGCAATACACTTGGGTTAAGCATTTCTTCCTTCTCTCTTCTCTTCCTTTGCGTCCTTGGCGTCTTGGCGGTTCGTTAACAAAATTGACTTTGACAAAGAGTTTTAGCCCTAACCCAAGCGTATTGTTTTATAAGGATTCTCGACTGTGTACGTCCCATCTTTGCAATACAAGGGTTTTCAATGCTATTGGTGTTAATGTTTGGGCAAAGCTCTTGGAGGTTGTTTCAAAAGTTCTAAACTATACTCCAAACCGCGCTTATACGTAATAATACACAATTATTTACACATGACTTTTTAGTCTCGATAAGGGTTTCATGGCTGAAATTTGTGTAATTACTTTTGTGCTACTAATTATTCCTTTCTCCCATAGACAGAGGCTTTGAAACCTCCTTTCTCTTGTAGGGAAGGGAGGCTGTGGGGTTAGGTTTGCGAGGGTTAGATGTTACTAAAAATACTTTTAAAACATTCTCTTAAGATATCTTTTATTACTGCTATATGTAGCTGATAGCAAATATGGTTACTGAGTTCTCAGAACTTAGTCAAATTTGCATACATATCATATATAGGTAAACATTTATTTTTACATAAACTAAAGTAAAGTGAAGAAAAGATAAAATCATCTGAAACTTGGATAAGTAGTTGTAGTTTTATAAAGTATAATTAAGAAAAAGATAAACAAATCTAGGCAGTAACATAGACTAAAATCGCCTCGAACACTATCTCGAAAGGGTAAAGTTCTAGTTGTTTTAGATAAAAGACTACCGCTATCCTGAACTTGCAACTAACTTGTGGGTTAGGAGAAAAACAATCATTGTAAATTTTTCAGTTGAAGAGGCAAAAAAAGGCGTGGGTCAGTATCAACCTGCTCAACTACAACTCTATAATCCAGATGCGATCGCTCGCTACTATAGTTACCGTCCCTGGTTAGCGTGGGGGCGACTACTGAGAATTATCTCCTCTTTTGCAGGATTTATATTCAGTCTGAAGTGGGACGAATGGCAAGATCAAGTTGAGCAGAACAAGGGTAAACGAGCGATCCAGTTGCGACAACTGCTCACCCGCCTCGGCCCGACTTTTATCAAAGTTGGTCAAGCCCTCTCTACCAGACCTGACCTGATACGCAAAGATTTCTTAGAAGAGCTGATCAAGTTACAAGACCAGTTACCACCTTTCGATAATGCGATCGCTTACCAGATTATCGAAACCGAACTAGGCCGTCCAATTCACGAAAGCTTTAGTGAACTCTCACCTCACCCAGTAGCTGCTGCTAGCTTGGGTCAAGTATACCGGGGTCGTCTGGTCAGTGGCGAAGAAGTCGCAGTGAAGGTGCAACGCCCCAACTTACACCCGGTAATCACACGTGATCTATATCTGATGCGTTGGGCAGCAAGTTGGTTAGCTCCTTGGTTGCCTTTAAATCTCGGTCACGACTTAACCTTAATTGTGGACGAGTTTGGTACGAAGCTATTTGAAGAAATTGACTATATTAATGAAGGCCGCAACGCCGAGAAATTTGCTAGCAACTTCCACAACGACCCCCAAGTAAAAGTTCCAGGTATTTACTGGCGTTACACCAATACCCACGTTTTAACCTTGGAATGGATTAACGGCTTTAAGCTGACGGATACTCAACATATCCGCGAAGCAGGTTTAGACCCAGAAGCGATCATCCAAATTGGCGTAACTTCAGGATTGCAGCAACTTTTAGAACATGGTTTCTTCCACGCTGACCCCCATCCCGGCAATTTGTTTGCTGTGCCCGATGGTCGCATGGCTTACATTGACTTCGGGATGATGGATCAGTTGGAGGAAAGTACCAAAGAAGCACTGGTAGATGCCCTAGTGCATTTGGTAAATAAAGACTACACCGACTTAGCCGGAGATTTTGTCAAATTAGGGTTTCTGACTCCAGACACGAATATTTGTCCGATAGTGCCAGCATTAGAAGCAGTACTAGGAAATGCAATTGGCAAAAATGTCAAGGATTTTAACTTCAAAACTATTACCGATGAATTCTCGGAACTGATGTACGAATATCCTTTCCGAGTACCGGCGAAGTTTGCTTTGATTATTCGTTCCTTGGTGACACAGGAAGGTATCGCCCTCAGCCTCAACCCAAATTTCAAAATTGTTGAAGTGGGCTATCCCTACATAGCACGGCGGTTGCTGACAGGGGAATCGCCTGAATTACGGCGACGATTATTGAATGTGTTATTCAAAGATGGTAAATTCCAGTGGCAACGGTTAGAGAATTTAATTGCGATCGCTCGTACCGATAACAACTTCGATGTATTGCCCACAGCCCAAATGGGGTTCCAATATTTAATGTCAGAAGAAGGGAAGTTTCTCCGGCGACAGCTAGTGCTTGCTCTCACCGAAGATGACCGCCTGCACACCGAAGATGTCCAACGCCTGTGGAACCTAGTTAAAGATGACTTAAAACCAGATCGTTTATTAAATGTAGCGATCGGCATTTTAACAGACTTATCCAGGGAAGGCGCAGCTGCCATCCTCCCAAAAGCTATATTACTTGGGTCTTTTGCTGGGAACCAGTCAACAAATAAAAAGTAAAAAATCTTTAATATCAATTAGGAGTTTTCATGTACTATTTTCCTCTGCAACCACCCTATTTCCTATTACTTGTTGGCTTTCTGACAGCATTAACATCTGGTTTGGCATTATCTGGTACTTTGAAAGTAATTGTCCAGAAATGGCCAAGCGAGCCTACAGAAAATACTAAACCGCGTTCCTCACTCAAACAATTACTGGTGCCATTTATCGGTATAACTGGCGGTACTTGTCTATTTCTGTCTTCAGGCTTAGAGATATTTGGCTTTCCCTCCTCCTTGGCTTTAGGAGTCGGTCTACCAATTAGTCTGTTTACTTGTTTATTAGTTTGGTTGCAGTTGGGAAGTATGATGACCTTTATAGAACGCGAAGGTATGCAATCTTTAGATTTAGATTCTGACAAAGCGTAGCTTTGGCGGGGTGGGGTTCTTCGGGTGGTTTATGTCTAGTAGGACTTACGCAACTGGCATATTATTTGGAGTTTGTAGTGCAGGAGTCAGGGGTCATTTCCCCCCGCTCCCTGCCCCCTGCCCCCTGCCTCTTCGTTGAGCAATTCTATCTTTGAAATTCCGATACTTCAGCTTAATATTATTGACTCTTTGCTGAATAAAATTACTAGTAGACTTTTGCAGAAGCATTAACTGGCTTGGACGCGTAAAGCTTTGAGGACGTTGTTCAGGTGATTTTAAATAACGATAATATAAGAAAACATCCCGGTAAGGGATATCAACATCTTCACCCCCACAAAGCCTCCTAAAATCAGAAGAAGATATACTCATATAGTGTACGTATGTTAACTTACGCCCTTGGTCGTATAACATATTATCTACCACATCAAATTGAGAACTCCAGTGGTTTCCAGTTGCTTGTTCGCAGTCATAACAGGCAAAGTTATAATATGAAATTCCACTTTTCAATACCATGTAGTTAAATAAAGATTGATCAGGCGCTAAAAAAGCCATGACATCTGCTTCACCCGCTATTAATTTGTCGAATAAATCGGCCCTCATCGCTGGAGAAAAAATATTTTTCTTAGTGGCAAACCAACCAGCACAAAATACTTTAGATTGCAAGTTATCTGAGTTGAAAACCTGCTGCATTTGCTCTGGCGAACCATCAAAAATAAATTTTAAGTCAGACTTATATTGAAAATCATTGACTACCCAATCGTAGCTATCTAATTTTTCATATACGTAATCTACAGGCCCCATTAACAAGATATCTGCATCAAAATAAATAAATCTATCAAAGGGGCCATCCACAGCACAAAATTTGCGGTGCATTGGTAACTCATAAAGTTCTGGAAAGCCCCACTCTCGCCAAGTTTTTTGCGCTCTAGGGTAATTTTTCCATATCTGAGTAGCAAAGTTATCCCAATAAGCTATGGAATCAGAGTCTTCAAATAAGCTGACATTATCTCTAGATGCAATCTCTGTTTTTACTTTGTCTAATCGCTCATTATATGGAAGTATACAAATAGGAATTTTCCTACCAGCATTAGCTTCTATACTGTTGAGCAACGCAACTAGTTGGTCATAGACAACATCGTTTGCTAGGATGTAAATGCCATCAATCATTGGGATACTCCTAATATTAAGTAGGTCGGTGCAATTAAAGCTAACTAGTGGGGGCTGTCATTTGTCCTTTGTCATTGGTCATTCCTAAGAATTTTAAGCCTGTTTACGTTTCGTAACAAGTTCGATTTATTTCCGCCGACTTACTTAAGTACGAGCAGCAACAAAGGGAAATAAACGTCGAGTCAGTTTGGGGATAAAAGCGAATTTCCCCTCATGGAGATAACGATAGTGTTCCCACAATTGCCAATAGGGACTACCAGTTTTAATCCGCGTACCAGCCCAGTGGAGATATTTTAGTCGTTGTCCTCGGTCATAGAGAGCGTAGTCTTGCTGTTGGAAATTTCGTGAACCAGCCCAACTACCAGGCCCTCCCCCAGGAATTTTGACGAGATTTCCCCGTTTGGCAATTAGTTTGAGAACAAGATAATTTAAAATTGGTTGGTCTGTAACTCCTTCAGAAAAATCGAAATATTCCCGATGCACTGCACATTCGCGCAAAGCTTCATCCATTTGTTGTTCGGTAATAATTCCTTTTCTCGAAGCCCAAAAACCACTGTTGAAAACGTCTTGAAGTTGAGCATCTGAAAAAATTTGCTGATCTTTCACAAATGGGGAAAAGATATTTCGCAGCTTGTCATTGGCATGATGGTAATCACAACAAAAGAAATCAACTTCTGAAAGTTGGTCTAAATTGTCGGCGATTTTTTCAAAAACGACAATATCAGTATCAATATAAATAAACTCATCTAAAGGCCCAAACCACGCCACTAGTTTACGCATTTTGTTGGGTAAAGCCAGAAAATCTCGATCAAAAATTTCTCCGATGCCTTTGGTAAATTGATCGATAAGTTCTAAATCTGGAAAAATTTGCACGTTGTGTAAAGTAGCAAGCTGTTCTGCTACCTTATGATAATTGTCATTAAAAGGTATGAGATAAATGGTTACTTCTGGGTCATAGTAACGAATACTATTTAGTAAAGCGATCGCATTATCGATAACACGATCATTGGCAACAATATAAATACCCCTACTCATAAATTATCCTTGGTTAATTAACTTAAATTTTCGCAAAGTTCTTGTTAGTAAATTTGGTGTTGGAGCGTCATGATAATTCTTAGGAGGATTTTTAAATACGGGACGCTTTTCTGGTTCGTGTAAATAACGATAATAGAGAAATAAATCTCGATAGGGAAACTCAATATTTTCTCCAGCACAGACGGCTTGATTAATATTAGGAGGAATCCCAATGTAATGAAGATAAGTTAGTCGATTGCCTTTGTCATAAAGAAGATTTTCTCGTTCCTCGAAGTGCTTAGATGTAGCGGAACATCCTGTTTTTTCATTATCTGGCAGTTGCCGAGCAAAGTTATAGATAGAAAGATTACACCTCATTACCATGTAGTTAATCAGTGGCTGTTCGCCAGCACCGCCATATAAAATTTCTGCCTCACCATTTTGTAAATTGGATATCAGCCAATCTCTTTTTTCTGAGTTAAATATGCCCCGTTTTGCACCATAGAAGCCAGAACAAAATATTTCGGAATCAATGCGCTTTTGGTCGAATATTTTTAGTAAGTTGGGAGAATTAACATTATATATTTTGCTAACGTCTTTAAATTGAAAATCGTAAACAACAAAATCATAACTATCTAGCTTTTCAAACACTTCTGCGAGTGAGTTCATCACTAAGGTATCTGCATCTAAATAGATAAACTTGTCGAATGGCCCATCAAAGGCGCAAAAACGACGGTGAGCGCCATATAACCGTGATTTACTACGATTCAATCTTTCTGGCGCTGCTGAGAGCATAAATTGATCCCAGCGCTTGATTGATTCTTGGTCATCGTAAAGAAATACATGAGGGCGTTTAGCTATCTCATCAGCAATTCGTTGCGTCTGATCATCGAAAGGATAGATACAAACAGGAGTTTCTGGCCCCAAAATAACATCAATACTGTTAAGCAAAGCCACCAGTTGATCGAAAACATAATCATTGCCAAGGGTACAAATACCATTCATAATTTATGAGTGTTGAGCAACAAAATTTGACAACCAGTTAAGCAGGTTTAATTTGTGTAAGATGATTTGACGTGCTTCTGCGATCGCATCTTTGGCAGCATACCAAGCATCAGGTGTAGCTGTCACTTCTTGGATGTAAGCAATGCCTTTTTCATCTAAACTGGGCAATCTTAAAAAACTACCCGGTGGCAATAATTTATCAGCAGCCGGGCCACCATAATAAATTGGCAAACACCAAGCAAGTAAACTATCCCAAAGTTTTTCACTCACATACCAATTATTATCAGCATAGTTTTCAATTGCCAGATTGTAATAGTATGGTGCCATCCCATACCATTTATTACCCAATTCTCCCGATTTTTTCGCCCATTCTGGTAAATTTCGCCCATATAAATCAAACTTAATGCCACTAGATTGTAGGGACTGCAAAAAGTCTAAACGCTGGCGATGATTAACTGTGCGGTTAATACCTGAAGTAATCCAACTACATGGAGCAATCTTTTGGGGACATGGCACTTCATTTAAATCTTGAAATGAATTGGAGTGATACCAAATAGCGGGCATATAGTCAGGAGTGGGGGCAAAATCATCGGGGCCAGAGATGTAGCTGCAATACTTATGGGCTTGTTGATAATTCTGATTAGTTATTTCGACAATTTCATCTAAAGGCGGTTCTCTTAGTAAATAAATAATCCGCTCTTTACTCACACCACGCAGCAGAGAATCAACATTTACTACTGATTTTTTTTGTCCTTTGCGAAAACGATTTAACCAAGATTTTTGCGGTGATGCTTGGGGAAAATCAAATTGATACATCAGCATAAAATCTGGTTTTGCTGCTAGTGCCTGTATTTGTATATTGCCCCAAACTCCAAATTGATTCGGGGTTTGTTGCCATAGCCAATCGGCTCTGGTTTCTAAACCTCGATAGCTGCTAATCATCCCTACAGTTTTCATAGTCATTTTAGTTGTTTGTCATTTGTCATTTGTTATTTGTCATTTGTCATTTGTCATTTGTTATTTGTTATTTGTCATTTGTTATTTGTCATTTGTCATTTGTTATTTGTCATTTGTTATTTGTTATTTGTCATTTGTCATTTGTCATTTGTCATTTGTTATTTGTTATTTTCTTTATGCAATAAATGGGGGTAGCAGAGATTCATCAACGTAACTAAGGATTTTTGCGGCTCGATTTTCCCAAGAAAACTGCTTGACAAACTCGATACTATCTGGATAACCTTCTATCTTTCTGGGATGAGTTTCTAAAACCCGCTTCAAACTTTCGGCAAATTTGCTGGGGTTATCTGGCTCACACCAAGCAGTAATGGACTGAGTATTTTGAAACTCAACTAATGATGGAATTTCCGTCGAAACAATGGGAGTTCCAGAGGCGAAATAGTCAAACAGCTTTAAGGGAGATGTGAAAGTTGCGGCTTTTCCCGAACAATGGGGATGAGCTAAAACATCGGCTGCTTGTAGCAAAGATGCTAACTCATTATGCAAAACATAGCCTAAAAATTTAATATTATGAATTTGTTTTTCTTTTACTAATTGCTGATAATATTCAACTTCTGGGGGTTTACCACCTGCACAGGCAAATTGGACATTAGGCATTTCTTTAGCTACATCAATTAATATATCAATGCCTTTAAATTGCTGTAATGCTCCCGCATAAACTACCAATTTTTGGGGAGCATCTTGTAATAGTTTTTGACGCCATTCTGCTGCTTTTTCCGGTTGTCTCTCCATAAATAAGCGATTAAAACCATTGTGTAGCCTAATCACTTTTTCTGGTGGCATCCCATTTTTAATCATGCTTTCGCGGATGGTTTCTACAACGGTGACAGCAATTTGCAATAGCGGATTGCTGACAATTTCTGGCTCAAATGGCTTGTCTTCGTGGTGGTGGTGTTCATAAATTGCCGGAACGCCATTTTTGATGGCAGCTTTGACAAAATTCCAGTTGCGACTGTGGACAAGTTTAGTAGTTGGAACTATGTGAAATGGTAAATAATATTTGCAGGCAATGGTGTTAGAATCAGTAAATTTGCTCCGGAAATGGTCAATGGGCCAAGGCATCGGTAAAGGAGCAACTTTTAATTGGTCATGGAGGTTGTAATATTTAATAAGTTCTATTGGTGTTTTTCTCGGTTGAAAAGGACGAGCTAGATTAGCTAGACTAATGGCTTTTGCGCCTTTGTCAGGATATACCATAACTGTTGAGTATCCCAAGTTGGCGGCGGCGTTAGCTGCATTTGTAGACTGGACGAGGTGAGCCTCTGGCTGGGGTAACTCTTCACCAATGAAAAAAATGTAGTGTTTTTTTAAAGTGGTATTTTTCATAGTTTTAGATATCAATACTCTTCTCAAATTGTTCTAAAATATCGAGCAGATATATAGCATATTCATAACTTTGAGTCATTAATCTATTTTGTTCTTCTGTGGTAGATATCAAATTATCAGCTAGAGAGCGGAGAGCGCTAAGTATGAGATTAAGAGAAGCCCTAAATTCGATAGAGATATGACTAAAGGCTTGATAATAGGTAGTAATAATATCTTGACTTTGCTCAGTAATTGAGATAATTTGCCCCTTGTTTTGCAAGTTAATAATATCCTCAAAAATATCTATAGTGGTGAGAAGTCTCAAAGCTGATTTGTGAGAGTCTTCAATTAATTCTTCCCGTTCTTGGGGATTGTCTCCCAAATCATCAAGCAATAGGTGCAGTAACCCAATTATTGAGTTCATTTGCGTCCGAATTTCGTGAGAGGTGCGGAGCAAGCTTTGATTGTGTTTAGTAGCTTCAGGATATTCAGCAAACTTTTTTGAGTTTAGCCGCATTGCCTTGACGATTTTTGTCTGAATCAAGTTTTTATTAGGCGGATCGCTAAATTGCATTGAGTACAAGCGTGAATAGTAACCACCCTTTTGTAAAAGTTCTTCATGGGTTCCCACTTCTACCACCTGTCCTTGATCTAATACGGCTATTTGATTGGCTTTTTGGACTGTGGAAAGGCGGTGAGCAATTACTAGGGTGGTGCGATCGCGGCTCAAATCATCAAGTGCAGATTGTACTAATTGTTCGGAAACGCTATCTAAAGCGCTGGTGGCTTCATCTAAAATCAGAATTTCGGGATTTTGGACAAGGGCGCGAGCGATCGCTAATCTTTGCCTTTGTCCACCAGATAACATGACGCCGCGATCGCCAATGAAGGTGTCAAATCCTTGAGGCAATTTGCTAATAAATTCATAAGCATTTGCCCGCTTGGCTGCTGTGATAATTTCGTCTTCAGTAGCCTCTGTCCGCCCATAGGCGATGTTATTCTGCACCGAGTCATTAAAAAGAAAGGTATCTTGACTGACAATTCCCATTCGCTTGCGCAGGGATATCACATCGAACTCCCGCAAATCGGTGTCGTCAATAGTAATACTGCCAGCGATCGGGTCGTAAAATCTGGGTAAAAGGTCTGCCAAAGTGGATTTACCAGCACCAGAACCACCTACCAATGCTAAGGTTGTGCCACGCGGTAAATATAAATTCACGTCTTTGAGTACCAATTTCTCATGACCAGGGTAAGCAAAGCAAAGAGAATTAAAAGACACGCCCTCTTCTAATTTTGTATAGGGAAGCTTACCATTGCCCATCAATGGCTTATTGTGCAGACTTAAAAACTCATTGACCACATCTACACTAGCGGCGGTACTGGCAAAGTTGCTACGAATAGTATTTAACTGAGAAATCAATGGTAGGACTCGCAGCAGCACTAATAAATATGTCAAAAGTACAGTAGAAAGGGAAGAAACCTGGTTAGCAAAGAAGGTTTTGCTCAAAAGTACAATCAGCAGTAAAGCTGTAATACCCATTACCTCACTCAGAGGTGTAATCGCTTCCGAATTAACCTGAGATCGAAAATCTGCTAACTCGCGATCGCGAATTAATTTTTGAATCCGTTGATATTCTTTTCCTTCATTTCCCGTCGCCTTTACCAGTCGAATTCCGTTCAGGGTTTCCAATACAGAGATTGAGTATGCTCTAGACATCTCACTAAGCTGCTTCCCAAAATTTTTAGACCGGAAAATGGCATACTGATTTACTAAAGTTACCAACGATAGCAAAAGCGTAGCAGCAATTGTCAACTGCCAGGAAATTGACAGCAATAAACCGACAAAAACTAAAATTGTAATTCCCAGGATAACTATTTTGACTGTACTACCTATAGCACTTGCAGCCCTGCCAATTTCTCCACCAAGACGGTTGATTAAATCACCAACCTTCGTCTTTGCATAATAATCTATATCAATTTCTAGTAATAGCTTTAACCCAGTTTCGCGCATATCCGATGTCAGCTTTCGGGTTAAAGAACTCGATGCTAAAGCGCCGGCATAAGTAGCTAGGTTCTTTAAAATAATTGTGAATATAATCGCCCCAGCCATTACTCCTATACGGTAAGTTTCTGGAGTATTGTCAAAGGGAGACATCAAGGTTTTTAAGATGGGAGGGGCAGTACTTAAATCTACTTCTTGCCCCACAATTTTTAAAACCACTGGCACAATTAAAGCTGTGCTAATCCCATTAAATAAAGCTCCAGAAAATCCTAACAATATTGTCAGCAGAATTAAACCTGGATAGGGTTTAGCGAATCTTAGTAGTAGTTTTCTGGTAGACATTGGGTATTTTTATGCCATTTTAACTTATTAATATTATTCACAAATTACTTACTTGCCAAATTTGCTAATTATAGCGGTTCTCGACAAGGGTGAGGTACAATTTTGACCTCTCTCCAAACCTCTCTCCTAAAAGGAGAGAGGCTTTGAATTGTTCCCCCTTCCCGCTTCGGGAAGGGGGTTAGGGGGTTAGGTCTATTTGCATATTTGTACCTCACCGGATTGAAAATGGCTATATCAAATAAATCAACCTAATTCATAAGTTGCTTCTTTTGTTCAAAGACACTTCTCTACTAGGGCGTGTTTTCAAACCTTTCTTTAAGCACCTCAGTCTTTGGAGATCCCCCCCAATACTGCTCGGTTAAGCCCAAAAACCTTAACCCGTGTAGGTTGGGTTGAGGAACGAAACCCAACATTTGGGGGGATCTGTTGGGTTTCGTTCCTCAACCCAACCTACGATTTTCCAAAACCTACGCAGTATTGAGATCCCCCCAACCCCCCGATAAATTGGGGGGCTTTTAGAGTTTCTTTTTCCCCCCTTTTTAAGGGGAGCCAGCGCGGTCTTGGGGTCTCCCCAAGTGGAGCGACTGGCGTGGGTTAGGGGGGATCTTCGAGTTTGAAAACACGCCCTAGAGGCTGCGTCAGCGCGGCGTTAGTGAGTCATTGAGCATCGGGTTTGCAGCGTTGGACTCACCGCAACGCACTGGCTCCCCAATCAACATTTACAACTGAGCAATTACCGACTTGAGTACAGAAGCCATAGTCTCTATGCTATAAAGTTCCACACATCTTTCTCTAGCCTTGATACCTTGCTGGTTTGCTGATTCTAAGTTCTGAAAAATCAATTGAATTTGTTCAGCAAGTTGTTCAGGACAACCAGGCTTTACCAAATAACCAGTATCACCTAAAATTTTGGGAATATCTCCAACGCGCGTAGATAACACAGGTTTAGCCATTGCCATTCCATCTGTCAACTTCAGGGGAAATTGAGCGCGAGTTTCTGGAGTATCTCGCTGGGGAACAACTACAATGTGAGCGGCTGCTACTAAATCAGGCATAACATCAGCTGGATACTTTGGTAATTTGATAATCCAGCGTCCCCATTTTTGTTGGAGTTGCTGATCATAATCATCATAAGGACTGCCACCTACAATCACTAATCTTAAGTCTGGCTGATTAATTTTATCCAGCGCTATGAGAACATCTTCTAGACCTTTATAGGGTCTTGGCGCACCAGGAAACATTAAAATACGATATTCAGACAAACCATAACGATTTCTACTAGACTCAGCATCATATCGAGTTGGATCAAATAAAGAAGTATCTTTACCATTAGGAACAAATATACCGCCAAAACGCTGCTGCAAAAATTCAGTATGCACCGTCACAGCATCAGCGCGACTGACTAAACCTTCCATCCATTTCACATATAAAGGATGATCAGGATTCCTGAGCGCACCATTTGGTTTTAATAATTCCCTAGCTAATTGTTTCGGTGTGGGACGATAATGCCAGTCATCGCCACCGTACCAACTGAGTTCCCAATCATCGATGTCTAAAATTAACGGTTTTAGGCTAAATATTTTCTTGAGTAAGGCAACTCCAAAACTCGCTATTTGTGGTTTGATCGCATAAATTATGTCTCCATTAATTTTGGGTAAAATTTTGCTAACTTCCCCAAAAAACTCAGGAATTTTTTTGCCTGGTAATTGATAAACGTTTAATTCTGATGGTAAATTTCGATATAATTCGTTTCCAAATAAAAACCCCATAATTTCAACTTCATATTCTAAATTCCTCAGAGATGTTGCTATCAAGTATGCACGTAAAATAGCTGCACTTGATAAATCTGAAACTAACAGCGATATCTTAGAAAAATTTTTCACGATTTTTATAGTTATTTTTATTTAGTCCGCCAAGGATTTGTAACTTGATTCGGTAAAAATACTTTAGCAAATCTGTCAAAAATCCTTGTATATAAAGAACGGGTAATATTTTTAGCATACTGAGGTCGATAAGGATAGGTACAGTGAAGAACTTTAATTTGATCCTGAATATTATAAGCATCCTGCCACTTACTGAGATAATTATAGGTAGGTGGTAAGATTTTCATGTGAGGACGTACAGATGCGATCGCAGAAGCAAAAGCACCTTGATCTTTTAAAAGTAATTTATCTTGGTTATTTTTGACAATCTCAAAATAACGTTGAAATTCTTCAAATAATATCTTGGTTACTTGTGTTTTACGAAAAGCCATAAAACCGCCATTGTACTGTACACTATCTGCTTGCAATGGTAAACCTACAGATTGCAGAATTGGCAAAACATTAGGCAAAAGGTCTTCTTGCTTTCCCCGCAGCAAATTTGTAGCTTTCAAAATAGAAGGTTGCACATCTTCAGTTAATAAAAAATCATATTCATCCAAATACTCAAATACGTCATTGATATCGGAAAGTAAGCAAATATCTGAATCTAAGTAAATCGTTTTATCAAACTCAGAGGCTGCATATAGAGCCAGTTTTGCTTGGCGTGATGCTAAAACAGTATTTTCATTTGCAGGAGCCGGCTTTAAAATTACATTTTTGAAAGCCTTTAATAATGGATAAAGAATTACTGGAACTTGGTCAATTAAAATAATTATTGGCTCTTGATGAAACTTCCTAATTGCCGCTAAAAAGTGAATACAATCTTGAAAAGAGTAAAGTCCGGTTAAAATCGTAATAAATCCTTTTGTTGAATTCATAAAATTCCTCATAGCAAGAGTTAGTCTAAAAGCTTTTGTACTTGAAAAGAAAAATTTTCCCAACTTAAGCTCTCAACAGTTTCACTAATACAATTTTGAATATTAAATGCTTGATCGATTAAGTTACATACTATTTCATAGGGGCTGTCAATATCAAATAGTAAACCATTTTTTTCGTGATTGATAATATCAGGAGCAAACCCTGTTTTACTCGCCACTGGTACAATATTACACATCATTGCTTCAATTAAAGGTATTGGCCCACCTTCTAATTTTGCAGGTGAAACGAAAACATCCATCTGAGCATAGTACTTGGGGTAATCGGAATAGACAGCTTCAATGTAAGATAGGTTTTGTAAAGCAACTAATTCTTCAAATCTTTCGTATTGATCCCAATTTCTCCCCAATAAAATAAACTTTCTATGAGCCATTGATTTGATAATATTGAATATCATATCTGGAGATTTTCTGGGATAGTATGCCGTACAAAAGCCAACACTGCCATTTGATCGTTGATGGGGTTTAAAAATCTTAGGATCAGCACCACCTAAAATAAAAGTCGTTTTTTGTCTGTTTACTCCTTGACTATTAAGTAATTCTACAAATTGGGAACAAGTACATATAATTTTGGTAGTTTGATTTAGTGTATAAATAAGTTCTTCACTACTTCTGCCAATATCTTTCGGATGGGTATACCAAACGAGTAACTTGCTTTGCCAAAGAATTGGATTTTGCTTCAAAGCTATGGGTAGAAAAGAGTAGTGAGCAAAAAAGTATGCTTTAGCTTGAGGGAGATCGGTCAAAGAATAAGCAAAAAAGTAATCGCCGGAAAAATATGTCGCAATTTCCCGGCATATACCTTCGAGTATCCAGCCTTCAGCATCGTGAATTACAAAAACCAGATCGTAGAGTTTAGCTGGCGAACTATTTCCTAAGAACTTCCTAAATTTTGATTTAGTTTTCTCAAAAATATATGGATATTTATAGCTTTCTATTGGACTTATGCTTAAAACTTTGAAAAAGATTTTTGTAATCCATTTTTGATCTAAAAAAGGCATTTGTTAATCCATTGTTTTGGAATTAATAAATTTAACTTATTGGCATATTTCAATACCAAAATAATAGAATAAATGTAACTTTATATTTGCGGTTATTACCAGAGAAATTTTACTGATAAATTCAGATATATTTGGATTTTTAATACGTGTATTTACTGGATAAACATAGTACTATAGGAATCCGGTTTGATTTTTGAACAACATTAAGTATTTGTAGGGTGCGTTAGCGACAGCGTAACGCACCATTCTTAAGGATTCGGTGCGTTACGCGAAACGCTAACGCACCCTACGTATCT
>NZ_JAIVFV010000080.1 GCF_020829445.1 Nostoc sp. CHAB 5836 | reverse complement strand
GATCTCTGTGGCAGAAATTCAAAATGCTAATCAAGTAGCTGATATTGAGTACCTAGCAGAAGATTTGCCCAAGATGTTAACCTCAATGAAGATGGGGGCTGAACGCATCCGCGAAATTATTCTCAGTCTGCGAATCTTCTCTCGTTTAGATGAAGCTGAGTTCAAAACAGCTGATCTCCATGAAGGTATCGACAGTAGCCTGTTAATTTTGCAACACCGTCTGAAGGCACAACATAATCGCCCTCAAATTCAAGTGGTTAAAGAATATGGTGAAATACCTAAAATGCAGTGTTTCGCAGGGCAAATGAATCAGGTATTTATGAATCTCTTGGCAAATGCAATCGATGCTTTAGAAGAGTGTTACCACAAACAACTTTGCCCAAATCCCTTAATTCGCATTTGTTCTGAACAGGTAAATGAAAATGTGATCATTCGGATTGCTGATAATGGCTCAGGAATTCCAAAAGAAATCCAGTCGCGTTTATTTGATCCTTTTTTCACCACGAAACCAATTGGTAAGGGCACTGGTATGGGCTTATCGATCAGCTACCAGATAATTACTGAAAAGCATGGTGGATCTTTGCAATGCATTTCATCACCCGGACAGGGTACAGAGTTTGTAATTGCAATCCCGATTCGACTAGCGAAATCAGCACAATCTTAATAAGTAGATCGGCGCAATTAAAGGTAACTAGCTAAGTACAGCGTTTCATTAATTCGTAGCGAATTCTCTTTGCGTTCCTTTGCGCTTCCCTTTGCGCCCCTTTGCGTTTAAATTTCAACCCTCAATTCGCCACGATTTTACGCAAAGCTGTACTAAGAGGATGTTTGAAAAGTATTTCACTGTGACTTTATAATGCAATACGCTTGGGTTAGCGACAAAAACCTTGTATTGCGTAGGTTGGGGAGCCACTGCGCCCTTGCGGTTAAGAGACTTGTTCGCTTTTAGCGTTCCCGCAGGGTAGCACGTGGCGTTTGAGGAACGAAACCCAACCGAAGAGCGGGGTTTGTTGGGTAACACTAAAGTTCAACCCAACCTACAATTATCCACAAAGCCAAGCGTATTGGACTATAATGATGCGATCGCGATGATCGGTAAAAGAGTCAGGGGGAGTGTTTTTCAGATCCTAACTGCTATCCACCAAACACTGGACAAAACTGGACAACCAGTACCTGTGTAGAGATAGCCAGTCTCAGTCCTAGCCGACAAGCATGGACTACGTTAAGAAGGTCATGACACCCGTTGGTGCTTTCCAGCTAGCGGCTCTGTCGTCAAAGATTAAACAGATGTATTTGGTTAAGTCAGTGTCTTTGACCTAACAAGCCTTTTTAACATTGACGAGGAAAACATTACCGGAGTAATCCGAGTTGGTTTTCTAGGTTTCCAATTCAAAAACCTGGATCAAATCCACGCCAAGTCCGCTTTGTCCACTTTTGTCCAATGAATTAGTGATTAGAGGCGTACCGATCAAAGAAACCGGTGCAGCGTGAAAAACACGTTTCTAGCCGTTAACGTAATGTCTGTTAGTTTTGTAATCAAAGCAAGGAAAATCAACATGGATCCATTAGTTCAGGCTGCTTCAGTTCTCGCTGCTGCTTTAGCGATTGGTTTAGCTGCAATTGGCCCTGGTATCGGTCAAGGAAATGCTGCTGGACAAGCAGTAGAAGGTATTGCTCGTCAACCTGAAGCAGAAGGAAAAATTCGCGGTACTCTGCTATTAACCTTGGCATTCATGGAATCCTTGACTATCTATGGTCTAGTAATTGCCTTGGTATTGCTGTTTGCTAACCCCTTCGGTTAATACCTGAAAATTTTTGTGAGTGTGGAGACGTGAACCATCACGCCTCTACAATCGAAACGTTTTAGGTATCCAAATAGTTCTAATGTTCAGTTGACCCTTGTTGGCTATGGGTCTCTAAAATATGAAAGGTTGGATGATGTTGCTAGCCATGAAAACTGCTACTCCAGCCAAAGAGGAGACAAATGTTTGATTTCGATGCTACCTTGCCCTTCATGGCATTGCAATTCCTGCTATTAGCAGCTTTGTTGAATGCAATTTTCTATAAGCCACTGACCAAGGTACTAGACGATCGCGATAATTATATCCGAACGAATACCCTTGAGGCGCAAGAAAGCTTGGCGAAAGCCGAGCGCTTGGCTACCGAATATGAGCAGCAACTCGCAGACGCTCGCAGACAATCGCAAGCTACCGTAGAAGCAGCTCAACTGGAAGCTAAGAAAATTACTGCCGAAAAAATAGCTGAGGCCCAAAAGGAAGCTCAGTCTCAACGAGAACAAGCTGCTGTTGAAATAGAACAACAAAAGCAAGAAGCTTTTCGTACCTTAGAGCAACAAGTTGATGCTCTAAGCAGGCAGATTCTAGAAAAACTATTGGGGCCAACTCCAGTTAGATAAGCTAACGACATTGGTTCTATGTAAAGCATACGCGCAACTGGGCCCTAGTCCAGAGCGCCAAATTTAAGTGTCAAGAAAGGCACTTTTTCCCTTCTGGGGAAAGATACTTAATTTGCTTACGGGGAAAAAATACTGAAATTTTCTTCCCTACGGGAAAATACAACGTATTAGCAAGCGAGCAGCGCACTTGTAAATGGGTATCATGGGGACATTCTTATTACTTGCCGCAGAAGCGAACGCTGTTCACTCTGAATTGGCAGAAGGCGCAGGAGAAGGTGGTTTCGGTCTAAACCTAGACATTTTTGAAACCAATCTGATCAATCTAGCGATTCTGGTTGGCATATTATTCTACTTCGGACGTAAAGTTTTAAGCAATATCCTGAACGAGCGACAATCCAATATTGCCACCGCCATTCAGGAAGCAGAAGGGCGCTTAAAAGAGGCAAAGACAGCCCTTTCCCAAGCGCAAGAGCAGTTGAAGCAATCTCAAGCAGAAGCAGAACGCATTCGCCAATCGGCCGTAGAAAACGCCCAAAAAGCGAAAGAAGCCTTGTTAGCAAAGGCAGTGCAAGACGTAGAACGCTTAAAACAAACAGCAGCAGCAGATTTGAACACCGAAACTGATCGAGCGATCGCTCAACTGCGGCAACGAGTTGCTACACTAGCATTGCAAAAAGTCGAATCGCAACTCCAAGGCGGGATTGCCGACGATGCTCAACAAAGTTTAATTGACCGCAGCATCGCACAACTGGGAGGCAATGTATGACAAGTCAAGTAGCATCAGCCGAAGTAGCTCAACCCTACGCAGAGGCACTTTTGTCAATAGCGCAATCGAAAAATTTGACAGAAGAGTTCGGGACAGATGCGCGGACTTTCCTGGGTTTACTCACAGCAGACAAACAGCTACATAACTTTTTCAGCAACCCGTTTATTCAGTCTGAGAACAAAAAAGCTCTCATCAAACAAATACTCGGTGAAGGCTCTAACCCCTACTTACGCAACTTTTTGTTGGTGCTAGTAGACAAACGCCGCATTGCCTTCTTGGAATCGATTTTTCAACAATATCTGGCGCTGTTGCGGCAGCTGAATCAAACCGTATTAGCGGAAGTAATTTCAGCCGTTCCCCTCACAGAAGCTCAACAGCAAGCAATTATTGGCAAGGTCATTGCTATTACTAATGCTCGCCAGGTAGAACTAGAAACCAAGGTAGACAGTGAGTTAATTGGTGGTGTAATTATTAAAGTTGGTTCGCAGGTAATTGATGCCAGCATCCGGGGTCAACTGCGCCGCCTTTCATTGCGCCTAACTAATAGTTAGGAGTTAGGAGTTAGGAGTTGGGAGTTGGGAGTTGGGAGTTGGGAGTTGGGAGTTAGGAGTTGGGAGTTGGGAGTTAGGAGTTGGGAGTTAGGAGTTGGGAGTTGGGAGTTAGGAGTTGGGAGTTAGGAGTTGGAAGTTAAGTAAACAGTAATTTATTTTGACTTTTAACCTTTGCTTTTTTAACTCATCACTCTTAACTCCTAACTACTCACTCTTAACTCCTAACTACTCACTCTTAACTCCTAACTACTCACTCTTAACTCCTAACTACTCACTCTTAACTCCTAACTGAATTAATTTTTCAGTCTCGAAAGCAAACAAGATAGACACATGAGCATATCAATTAGACCTGACGAAATTAGCAGCATTATCCAACAACAAATCGAGCAATACGATCAAGAGGTCAAAGTTGCTAACGTTGGTACAGTCCTCCAAGTTGGTGACGGTATTGCCCGGATTTATGGTCTGGAAAAGGCTATGTCTGGGGAACTTTTGGAATTTGAAGATGGCACAATTGGCATCGCCCAGAACTTAGAAGAAGACAACGTGGGCGCGGTGTTGATGGGTGAAGGTTTGGAAATTCAAGAAGGTAGTTCTGTAACCGCTACTGGTAGAATTGCCCAAGTACCCGTAGGAGAAGCTTTAATTGGACGAGTTGTAGACGCTTTGGGTCGCCCCATCGACGGTAAGGGAGATATCAAGACTTCAGACAGCCGTTTGATTGAATCTCCAGCACCAGGTATCATTGCCCGTCGATCTGTACACGAACCCATGCAAACGGGGATTACAGCTATTGACTCCATGATTCCCATCGGTCGTGGTCAACGGGAATTGATCATTGGCGATCGCCAAACCGGTAAAACTGCGATCGCTATCGACACCATCATCAACCAAAAAGAAGAAGATGTAATTTGTGTCTACGTGGCGATCGGTCAAAAAGCTTCTACCGTCGCTAACGTGGTGCAGACATTGCAAGAAAAAGGCGCGATGGATTATACCGTCGTCGTCGCTGCTAGCGCCAGTGAACCAGCAACCCTACAATACCTAGCTCCTTACACAGGCGCAACTATTGCTGAGTACTTTATGTACAAAGGCAAAGCTACCCTGGTAATTTACGATGACCTTTCCAAGCAAGCCCAAGCTTATCGCCAAATGTCCCTGTTGCTGCGTCGCCCACCCGGACGCGAAGCTTACCCCGGAGATGTATTCTACATCCACTCTCGTTTGCTAGAAAGAGCCGCCAAGCTGAGTGATGAATTAGGTAAAGGCAGCATGACCGCCCTACCAATCATCGAAACCCAAGCTGGTGACGTTTCAGCATACATCCCCACCAACGTAATTTCTATTACCGATGGTCAGATATTCCTATCTTCTGACTTGTTCAACGCTGGTATCCGTCCGGCTGTAAACCCAGGTATTTCAGTATCCCGCGTGGGCTCTGCCGCTCAAACCAAGGCAATGAAAAAAGTTGCTGGTAAGATTAAATTGGAACTAGCCCAATTTGACGACCTGCAAGCCTTCGCTCAATTTGCTTCTGACTTGGATAAAGCCACTCAAGACCAGTTGGCACGGGGTCAAAGGTTACGCGAACTCCTCAAGCAGCCACAAAATTCGCCACTCTCAGTATACGAGCAAGTAGCAATTTTGTACGCTGGTATTAATGGTTACTTAGATGATGTACCTGTAAACCAAGTAACCACCTTCACCAAAGGTCTACGGGACTACTTAAAGACTGGTAAAACCCAGTATGCCGAAGGAGTAAAAACCTCCAAAGCACTAGGTGACGCAGAAGAAGCAGCCTTGAAGGAAGCACTCACCGAATACAAGAAAACCTTCAAAGCTACAGCATAGATTGTTTAGGACATAAATTAAGAGGGAAAAAGTGGGAAATTTTATTTCTTTCCCACTTTTTCCGTTTCTATATGTTTCTATATTCTGTATTTTTGAGTGGGCAAATTACCACCTCGAAGATTTTAGTAAATGGGACTATATGTAGTAAAATCGCTGTATATTTCAAAAAATTGCTATATAACGGATAAAGTCAGTTAAACATTACTATTTATAATCTTATAAAAAGATGAATAAAATGGTAGAAAATTATTCATTAGAACAAATCGTTGACAAATTTTTAGAAGAACTCAAGAAGGCTAAGAGAGAACTTGGCCAATTTAATATTCTAATTATTGGCAAAATAGGTGTTGGTAAAAGTACATTAATTAATAGTGTTTTTGACGGTAAGCTCGCAGATACAGGAGTAGGTAAGTCTATCACTCAGGAAATTAAGCAATACACTAAAAAAGATTGTCCAATCACAGTTTATGACACACCTGGGCTAGAATTAATACAAGAAAAAGCTGATAAAGTCAAGCAGGATGTCAAAGGCATAATTCTAGAAAAAAGAGAGCAAGGCATTAAAGAACACATTCATACAGTTTGGTACTGTGTTAATGACTTGGGTAAGAGATGGGAAGAACCAGAAAAATTCTGGATTCAAGAGATGAGTAAGCTAGATATACCTGTTATTCTTGTTTTGACTCAGACTTACGATCCTAAAGAAAGTGAGCTTTTGAAATTTTTTAAAAGCCAGACAAAGGAAGAATTGCCAGTAAATTGTATTATCCCTATTTTGGCACAATCTATAAAAATCAATCAATTTACTATCCCAACGCATGGTTTAAAAAATTTAGTGGAAGAGACAGTTAAACTAATTCCAGAGCAAGCTGAGATCGCATTCATTCACCAACAGGTAGCTAGTATTAATCTCCAATCCATAGAAGCAGAGAGATACTTGATTGGTTACTTAACTGGTAGTGCTTTAATCGCTAGTGCGCCACTTCCAACAATAGAGTTTGGAGCATTGCTAGGTTTGCAGCTGACAATGCTAGCACACATAAGTATGATATTTGGACTAAAATTTGATAAAGAATTCTCTACCATTTTAATTACAGCTATTGCTGGAACGGCAACAACAAAAGACATAGGTATACAATTTCTCACATCCTTGCTCAGTTGGATACCTGGCGCAAATGTCGCAGTAGCACCGGTAGCAGCAGCGATCGCCGCAACAATGACACTTGCCCTTGGACAAGCTTATATTGAGGCGATTAAGTGGTATAAACTAGCTTCATCTCAAGAAGAAGAAATTCCCCTAAACAGATTGGCAGACAAGATAGTAGAGTTTTATAAAAAGTTGACAATAAAAAGGAAATAGCAAATAAATTTGGTTCTTCCAGTAGTTTTATTCCAGAGCATTAAAATCACAGTTTTATAGAAAGTCTCAAAACTTAAAAATCCAATCACAGCAAGTAATATAGGCTATGACTAGGTGTTACTTATTGTTCTGTTAGATAAAATGAACTGAAGCTCCATAGATTTTGAGTAATTACATATAGAGATAGATATATTCTATAAATAAAGAGTGTTATAATCCAGGTAAGTATGTCTTAATAACCCAATTGGTTATAAATCCTGCACATGGCTTCCGACAATGTTACCAAAAACATAGATGATAATAGTTTTAAAAAGCTAGAAGAAGCATACACAAAAGCTGTTAACAGTCTTGGGAAATGCAATATTTTAGTAATTGGTAAAACAGGTGTTGGCAAAAGTACTCTGATAAATGCTGTATTTGGAGAAAATTTAGCAGAAATTGGGGTTGGTAAAAGGATAACCGAAAGCATACAAAAGTACCATAAAAAAGCGTCTTTAGTCGCGGTTTATGATACTCCAGGTTTGCAATTATTCAGTGGAGAAGAGATTGTAAGTATTAGAGATGAAGTATCTGGACTAATAGAGAAAGAACCTATTCATGTTGTTTGGTACTGTATTAATTCTCAAAGTAATAGATTTGAGGAAATTGAAGAAGATTGGATTCGGGATATGGCTAGGCAAGGAGTTCCGATTATTCTTATTCTCACTCAGGCGCTTCCAGACAATGACAGTGAGTTTTTGGAGTATCTTAAAGAGCAAGAATTACCAGTTATTGACGTTATTCCTGTCCTGGCAGAACCACAATACATTACTTCTGCATACAAAATTCCAGCATGGGGTTTAGAAAATCTAGTTGAAATAACTGCTTCAACTCTAACAGAAGTTGCAAGAAACGCCTTTCTATCAGAACAAAGGGTAAATATGAATTTAAGACCTTCTGACAAAATACCCGAAGAAAAAGAAGATATATACGCAAAAATATTGAAAGTTTTTAGAGAAAACAACATTTTTAATCAAGAAATACTAATTGGATACGAAAAATTTCTTGAAGATGCTCAAAAAAACGGCAAATTTAATGCGATGGTGATAGGTCTAACTGGCGTTGGCAAAAGTACTTTAATAAACGCTGTATTCGGATCTAAGGTAACAAAAACTGGAACAGGCAAACCAGTAACACAAGAAATTAAAAAGCATAGTTACCCAAATTCTCCAATTACTATATATGACACTCCTGGGCTAGAAGCTGACGCAGAAAAAATTAAACGTGTAAAACAAGATGTAGTTAAGCTAATAGAAGATCAACGAAAACAAGACCCTAAAGAGCATATTCATTTTGTTTGGTACTGTATTAATGAGCAAAGTAAGAGGTTTCAGGATGCTGAGGAGGAATGGATTAGAGAACTAGTTGAACAAGAATTATTAGTTATTATTGTTCTTACCCAAACATACGATTCTGAAAGTAGTGAATTACTAAAAAATATCAAAGGGCTGAATTTACCAGTCAATGACGTGATTCCAGTTTTGGCAGAACCACTGACTATTGGTAAATTAGAAATTCCAGCCTATGGTTTACAAGAACTAATTAAAGAAACTTATCTACTTTTGTCACAACAAGCAAAAAAAGCTCGTAATGCAGTAGAAGCGGCAGCAAAAAAGGCAAAGGAACAAGACCATATCGGAGTAGAAGAATTGAAAATAGCCCGGATTGCAGAAGAAGCAGCAAAACAAGCAAGTCAAGGCTTTGGTGCTTCACAAAGAGTCAGTATATTTCTGATGTTTGAAGAGTTTGTAAATACACTAAACGAGGGGACAAAGTATTTGTATGAGGGTGCAAAGTCTATATGGAACAAGATTAAGAATGGTATATGACCACCATGACATAAATCACTTTGTATAACTACTGATTTATTGGGTGAAGTGAAGCAACAAAAGAAGAAAAATCAGGATTAGCGATCGCCCCTAAAATCCTCAATCATGAGAACATAAATCATGGCTACTCCCTTCCCGCCAGAAGAATACCTAATTTTTTTTTACGAACCGCCAAGGACGCCAAGGACACCAAGGAAGAGAGAGAAAAATCAATAGGTAATCTTCTAGGGGGAAGGGAGTAATCTCAGAGCAATAGGCGATCGCCAATCCTCACCCTAAAATAAAATAGATAGTCCCGGCAAAAAACTGTCATGTACCAGATTGACCCGCCGCGCCCGCCTAGGGAAGTCATGCCGACAATGTATGATCGCAAGAGTGAAGATCCACAGGATCTAGACACGCCTGAGCAAGTTCATCCCCTTCCACCTTCACAAACCATGCCGACGATGTATGATCTTCCTAGTGAAGACCCGGAGGAGCCTGGTTTGCCAGACGAATTTCACGACTTTCAACCCCAACTATTAAGAGAAACCTGCCAACCCCCAAATTATCCTCACGGGGAAATGTTTATTGGCACAGATTTAAATTTGTATTATGATGCGCGGAATCGGCTGTGGCAAAAAAGACCAGACTGGTTTTTAGTATTAGGAGTGTCTCGCGCCCAACAACAACAACAAATGCGCCTCAGTTATGTTGTCTGGCAAGAGGGAATAGCTCCATTTTTAATCATAGAATTACTCTCACCAGGCACAGAAGCAGAAGATTTGGGACAAACCTCCAGAAATGCCAACAAGCCGCCGACAAAATGGCAAGTATATGAACAGTATTTACGTATTCCTTACTACATTATCTTTGACCGCTATGAAAATCAGTTGCGAGTGTTTCAATTAACAGCAACGAAATATCAAGCGGTGACAGTACCAGAACAGAGGTTTTGGTTTGAGGAATTGCAATTAGGTTTAGGGGTTTGGCAGGGTGATTATCAACAAACAGCAGGTTTATGGCTGCGTTGGTATGATGCTACAGGTAACTGGATTCCCACCTCTGAAGAACGGGCAAAACAAGAACATCAACGGGCAGAACAAGAACGTCAACGGGCCGAACAAGAACGTCAACGGGCCGAACAAGAACGTCAACGAGCGGAAATATTGGCTCAAAGATTGCGATCGCTTGGTATAGACCCAGATACTTTATAAGTAATGCTGATTATTAAATGTTAGTGTTAGCCCCTTTTAGAGAATGGCCTGTGAAATCCTAAATCATCAGAAACTATGATTAGCTGGGGTTGCCTTGCTGGTAGAATCTAAGGAGAAATACTGCTGAGTGCTGAACTAGCGAAATGGTCAGAAACCCCACGCATAAATGCGGGGGCTTGAAAGAGCCTCACATCTGACCAGACTAAGCCTTAAATGGCTACGTTAGAGGCAAGCGTTAAAGACCTACCGAGGGATGCGTAGCTAGTCCCTCGCTCTAGAACTGAACGATTAAACAGGCTTAACGGGGTTAAACCAGTGTCGTTTGGAAAGTACCGACCTCTAACATTGTCGAAGCTCACATAACCCCGCAAGGGAGGCTCAATTGAGCAAAACATTATGCGTACAGGGTTGTCAAGTTTGAAACGGTAATTGTCCCGTTGAAAGTACAAAACAAAGGTACATCGAATGCAGCAACCCCAAGGCGATAATGTGAGCCAGCGCGTTGGGCGGGTTTCCCGACTTGAAGCGACTGGCGAACCCGTCAGGGTGACGGCGAATAAATTCGCCTACGCCTTACCCCCATACATGAATGTAGGGGCTTCCACGGCGCGAGGACTTTGGTGAATCAACGAATGTCATCATTAAATTCATCATCTGTCGCTTCCTAATTCTTGAACATAAATCATGCCTAACCTCAAAGCAATACGCGATCGCATTCAGTCGGTCAAAAACACCAAGAAAATCACAGAAGCCATGCGCCTCGTAGCTGCGGCTAGAGTGCGGCGGGCGCAAGAACAAGTACTAGCGACTCGTCCCTTTGCCGATCGCTTGGCACAAGTATTATATGGTTTGCAAAGCCGTCTGCGCTTTGAAGAAGCAAACTTACCACTACTGAAAAAACGCCAAGTTAAGTCAGTAGGGCTGTTGGTAATTTCAGGCGATCGCGGTTTATGCGGCGGCTACAATAATAACGTTATCCGTCGTGCCGAAAACCGCGCTAAAGAAATTAAGGCAGAAGGTTTAGACTATCAATTTGTGTTAGTCGGGCGCAAAGCTACACAGTACTTTCAACGCCGCGATCAGCCCATTGATGCTACCTATAGCGGCTTAGAGCAAATCCCCACTGCCACAGAAGCCAATCAAATTGCTGACCAACTACTTTCTTTGTTCCTTTCCGAAGAAGTTGACCGCATCGAATTAATCTATACTAGATTTATTTCCTTGGTTAGCTCCCGTCCTGTGATTCAAACCTTGCTACCCCTAGATCCGCAAGGTCTAGAAGCAGGAGATGACGAAATTTTCCGCTTGACAACCCGTGGCGGTAAATTTGAAGTCGAACGCGAGAAAGTGACTAAGCAAGTCCGCCCGTTGGCTCCTGACATGATTTTTGAGCAAGATCCAGTGCAGATTCTCGATTCTTTGTTGCCTTTGTATCTGAGTAACCAGCTATTACGGGCGCTGCAAGAATCGGCAGCTAGTGAACTAGCAGCACGGATGACAGCTATGAGTAATGCTAGTGACAACGCCGGTGAACTGATTAACACCCTCACCCTGTCTTACAACAAAGCCCGACAAGCTGCAATTACTCAAGAACTACTTGAAGTTGTTGGTGGTGCAGAAGCACTGACTTAGAACTCAATTGCTAACTATTACTAATAGCTAATTGCTGGTGGCTGCAAAACTAGCGATTAGCTATTTTGGTTTTCAGGATGTTTTAACAAAAGGATATGATACAGCCCTTTGTCACTTTTGTGTGGCCAAAGAGGATATTCTACTTAGTAGGTGTGATTGCACATTTTAAATATTTTGCCAATCAGAGTCATTTTGCCAAGTGTTTTCGCCAATATACAGGGATGAACCCGAAACAGTTTCGTAACTCATAGCAAGATTTTGCTCTAAATCGCAAGAATATGTGAGATTTAATTTCAGAAATTCCCCAAAGGCAGAGTACAGTGAGTTAAACAAAACCAAGCAACTCCTAAAACCGAATACACAAACTGAAGACAGTATTAATTTATTCATCGTCATCATCTAATAGTTGTTCGGGATGACGTAACCTTTCTTGTGAACCATGACGAACTCGATGAATGCGAACAATTCCTCTATCTTCTTCTGAAGTTTCACTAACAGTAAACAAAATGCGAAATTGCTGTTTGTATAGTAACTGCCTTACTTCTATGCCCATGTACTCACTTTCTGGTGACATAGGACAACGCTTAGGGAATTTTTCCAATGTCAGCATAATTTCGTAGCACTCTCTGACCCATCGATGGGCTGTATCTACAGAATACTTGCGCATCCAGAGAAATATTTGTTCAATATCAGCGATCGCAGTCGGTGAAATTTCAACTTTGTATGTCATATTTTGTTCGCAGCTGCTCGAATGCTTTGTCTAGGGGGATACCTAAACCAAGCTCAAATTGCTCAAGACTTTTGCGAATTCCGACGCTTGTCTCTAACAGTTCTAGCCTGTCTAGCAATTCCTGATAGCTTTGGGCATCTTGAACAACTACAGACGCTTTCCCGTTAACAGTAAGGATTATAGGTTCCTTTGTTCCCCTAAGCTTTTCCAAAAAGGCTTTGGCACTCCGTTGAAATTCTGACAGTGGGTAAATGTTACGAAGGCTAAGAGTCATATTTTCACATAATTAACAGATAATTTCATGTTAATTATTTGTAGATATGTTGTCAATTCTCTAAGTATCCACAGTTTGCTGAAGGCTGCCTCAAGCTGGTTGATAAGCAGCGTTTGAGGAAAAAAGTGCATTTTGACGTAATTTTTTGGAACTATACAGAAGAGTTAAAAGGTAAAGTAAACTCCGATTCGCCTGATGGCGATCTGGATACAAATATACTGAAAGCTGCTATGGTCATGGCTTACAACACACGTAACGGCAGTAATGCCCTGTCTTTTGGAGACATTGTGGAACCAAAACAGTTGTAGTGTTTGTCTTTTTTTATTTTGCTGAATTATCTTCTATAATTCCCACTAAAACCCTAACTAATGCTTCTAAATCATCAGGTAGTGAATAAATGGTGATATCCTCAGTTATTTGCTGTGCATTCACATTCAGCATTCCAAATCTCCACACATCACCAATTGTCACTGCTCCATATTGAAACTGTTGCTCTTCAATTTGGGAGAGGGCAATTAATTGTGTTGCCAATTGGGTAAATCCTCTGGTTAAATCGTCGTTTTTTGCTTCTACAACCAATAAATTATGTTCTGCACGTAGTAAATAATCTAGATTACCTTTCAACCACTTACTCACAACTAGCGGGTATTCAATCCGTAACTGACAATCACAATAGTATGTAGCAACTTCCAATAAAACGGGTGCTACTAGTGTTTCCCGACGCGCGGTTTCGCTGGTTAAACTAACTCGTGTTAATGTTCTTTCTATCCGTTCTTGTAAATCTGGCAAGCGGTCAAGGGTTTTTTGAGTTTTGGGTAGTGATAATCTTGACCGAATTAATTTATAGCCTAACTCTGCTAAAATTTCCTCTGGTGGATATGTCATTTCAAAATAAGAGCGAAAAGTATACTCTCGCTCTTCTTGGAGAATTTTTGGTTTAGTCATAGTTAGAATAATAGGCTAGGTAGAGCGTAAGTGCAGCCTACACTTCTTTACGAGACGCTACGCGAACGACAAAGCTCAGTCACCACCGTAGGCATCGCTATTGCCAACAAAAACTTTATCTATAATCATACTTTAGTTTACAAATTTGATGGCGAATCTGATCGCGATCGCCTTCTTGCCCGCAAAGCCAGAACGAAGATGTCAATCACAATAGTGGTATCGACAAGCAATAATCGTTAAATACTCATCATCTACTGCATAAACTAACCGATTCGTATCATCAATTCGCCGCGACCAAAAGCTAGCTAGGTTTTCTCTCAGGGCTTCTGGCTTGCCGATCCCCTCAAACGGTAGTCGGATTGTTGCCTCAACGAGCTTGTTAATTCGTTTTAACCTTTTCTTGTCTTGCCCTTGCCAATATAAATAATCATTCCAAGCCTCATCCGTCCATGCTAGCTTTCTAGTCATCCAACAAATTGCGCTCCACCACTTTCCCCTGCTTAAACTGAGCAATAGAACGCTCCAAATGAGTGGCATTAGCGGGAGATTTAAGTAAATGCACAGTCTCCAGCAAACTATCAAATAACTCTAGCGACATCACTACGGCATCCTCCGCATCCCGTCTGGTGATGATGGTATAGTCGGCATCTTCCACCACTCGGTCTAAAACAGCCTTGAGGTTATTTCTCGCTTCGCTAAAAGACACAATTTTCATTTACTTCATTATTGTACAGTTTATTGTACAAGTGTAGCGATTCCAAATATATTCAGCAATGCCAAGCAACCGCGAAATCAATATCTAAAGGCTCTTCGTAGTTATGAAAAAACTTGCGCCTACGTAATGACCATCGCCCTTAACCTCGTGACACAAAAAGACGCGCTACTTCACAGGCAAAGTTAGGTAGCAATGGCGATGTAATCACATCATCTATTAGCAATGTTGTAACCAATTTTAACTGAGCATTGTCCCGTCGATAGACTTCAATTCTTTGAGCAATGCGATCGACAATCCAATACTCGTTGACTCCTTGAACCGAATACAATTTCAACTTAGCTAATCGATCGCGGTCAACATTTGCTTTTCCTTTTGACAGCACTTCCACTACCAGTTCCGGCGCTCCGTGAAAATGCCCTGCTTCATCTTGAATTTCAGCCAACCGTTCATAACTCACCCACACCACATCGGGAGCGACATTATCAGAGTCCGAAAAAATCAGTCCTGGCATAATGGAGGGTTCTCCCAAACCACTATCTATAGACCAAGTGTTTAGCACTGAAAAGATACATCCAATCACGTGCTGATGTTTATGGTGGGGCGATCGCACCGCAAACAATTCTCCATCGATAATCTCATAACGAATCCATTCGTTATCGGGTAATGCTGCAACATCTTGAATTGTCCAGCGAACTCTGCTTGTAGTCTGACTCATGAAAGTTTTGCTTGGGTAATGAAAGTTTAATATTTCTTGTCATCCTATGACACATATCCCTAATAGCAAACTATAATATGTATATAGCGCATGGGTCCGTCACGGTTTCGACAGGTTGGCGAACGCTGCTCTGTGATTCAGGTCGAGAGTGAGTCTCCTCTCGGAAATCAAAGGCTCGAAAAAAAAGTAAATGCGAATAACATCGTTAAATTTGCTCGTCGGGAAGCTCTAGTAGCTGCCTAAACACCTCTTACAGGTTCGAGCGTCTTTAGTTTGACTCCGTTAAGGACTGAAGACCAAACCCCAACGGATGCTCTAGTAAGCGTTCTCTGGTTGGCTTGCTAGCTAAGATTAAATCAGAGCATCCTACGTTCGGGATAATGAACGATTCCCGCCTTGAGGGTCAGAAAGGCTAAACCTGTGAATGAGCGGGGGGTCAATACCCAATTTGGACAGCAGTTCGACTCTGCTCGGATCCACTAAGAATAGTTAACAAGTCCACTTAACGCTTTGATGTGTAAGTGGACTTTGTTTTCATAGGTGAATTTTGCAAATATACCTGACTAGCAGAAATCGCGGCTACGCAATCGCTTAACTATCTCAACAAATGGGTGTCAATCTCTGGTGCATTTTTCTGGAGATCATTCAATAAAGCGATGGCACTTGTTCCAGCATTACGTAAATGCCTTCGTTGCGTATTTGGTTCTGGAAGCATCCCACCGCTATGGTGAATACCAACTACCTGAAAATTATCATCGAAAACAGGCGACCCTGATGAACCCGGTTCTGTACTTGTAGTATATTGCAAGACTTGATTAACTAAAATACACGACTCATAATCGTCATCAAGCAATAATCAGCGCTCTGTTGAATTTTGCTGTTGAATCTGGCTACATTCAATCAAACCCAGTTAGCCGTCTGAGTCTGAGGAAACCAAATCGAGAACGGGGAGAACACAATACAGACGAGATAATACGCTACCTCACGTCTCAAGAATTAGATATTTTGTATGATTTGTTAAAAAAATCTAATGCTAGACTTGAGACGATAGTCCGCTTGCTGCATCGAAGTGGAGCTAGAATTGGAGAATTACTTGGACTGGAACTGGCACAAATTTTTCAGGAACAACGTAAATTTCAGGTAGTGGGTAAAGGCAACAAAAAACGCTGGTGCTTTTATAGTGAAGATGCAGAAATTGCTTTAAAAAACTATATAAAATATTATCGTCATCCAGGTTCAACAGCATTATTCACCGCTCAACATCCAACGACTAAAGTTGTATGTAACACCAGTAAGTTATGAGGCAGTAACGGCAGACTGGCGAGAAAGAATTGACCAAAGCCAGAAATTAAAAGGGATTAGGCTGCATGATCTCCGCCATACCTTTGCCAATGGAAGCAAAATTTCCCGAATTAGACCATGAAATTCCGGCTGTAGTTGTTAACTACGTGACACAACAACTCAGTATTACTCCTAGTGTTTACCAAGACTGCAATTGGCAAGGACGGTCGATAAAATATTACCGCAAGAAAATTAGAGAACTCTTTGGATTTCGAGAAGCTACTGTTAATGACGCTGAAGAATTAGTTGATTGGTTAACAGAACAAGCGTTGATTTATGAATTAAAATTTGAACAATTAAAGCTAGCAGCAGCAGATCGTTTACGAGAACTTAAAATTGAACTACCTACACTTAATCGCTTAGAACGTATTACTCGCTCTGCTCTTCATAGTTTTGAGGAGAACTTTTTTCAAAAAACTGTTGCACAGTTGTCTAGCCGAACTAAAGAACAGATAGATAATTTATTCAAACCTCATCCCCTTGAAAATCAATCTGATGAAGAAGTAACTCAGTTAGATGTTGACTCCTCAGAGTTATCGATCTGGAATGAATTAAAATTAGACCCCGGAAGGATTGGTGTAGAAAGTTTTCAAAAATCAATTGAAAAATTATCAATTTTGCGTCAATTAGATTTACCTCCTGATTTATTCACCACCATACCAACAAAAATTTTACAAAAATATATACTGTCGAACGACCAATCAAAATTCCTGTCTTTTTTTCCAATTCGATACGAATCTCTCGACGAAATAGCTATCGCACTTGATATACTTTTATGAGGATCATTAAGGTCATACAATCTGAACATTATCTTAAATCACCAACTAGAGCATTATGTCTAAGCTTCCTTTACACAAAAGTTTGAGGAACATCCTTACTAGTTATATTACCTTGAGCTTATTGTTATCGATGTCTACAACAGCCTTAGCTGACAGGAACAACAATAATTCTGACGACCCTCCACCGCAGACTAGAGGAAGTTCAGGTGGTTCTAGAGGATGCGAGACTCAAACAGAAGCATCCTTAAGTAGTATTCCACATATTATCTTACTTGCACCTACTCAAAGTTACGGTCAAACTTTAGCAAATAGTCCGACATTCGCCTGGTTTGTGAAAGATATTAGCTCGTGGCAAATGGAGTTTCGCCTTTATGAATATGACCAAACTAACAAACAATCTAGGTTGGTAAAAGAGATTAAAGATGAAAATTTTAAAAGTTCATCAGGAATAATGGTTCTATCTCTGTCTAATCTGGAATTGTTAGTTGGTCGAAGATATCTTTGGCAAGTCGAATTAGTCTGCGATGCTAATCGTCCTTCAGCTAATCCGTTTGCGATCGCTGCGATGAAAGTAGTTTCAGTTCCACCAGATTTGAAAAAGCAACTCTCGCAGAGTAATAATATTTTAACGAAGGCACATCTCTATAACCAAGCTGATTTGTGGTACAACACTTTAGAAATCGCTTTCAAATCAAAGGATGAGCCGACTCTCAGAGAATTAAGGAAATCTCTCTTAAAACGGGTAGCAAATGGAACCGTAATGGAATTGAGAGAACAAACTAAACTCACACTGATAAATAGTCAAATCCATCAATTGCAGCGCTAGTACCGCAAGGCGGAAGTCAAAAACTATTAGTAGAAATACGAAATTTGAAAAGATGTAGAAATCAAAGCCAGTTACCAATGAGAATGAATGGTGCCCAATATCCGGGGTGATTTTCAAGTTGCTGCTGATGCTTTTGTAGCCAAGCTATTTGAGCTTTTTGTAAGGCTTTAGCTTTACTCATTCCGCTATGCCAACTTTGATAAAATTTGGTTATAAGTTGTGCCGTTGCTGCATCATCAACTTTCCATAGAGAAGCTATGGCACTTTGAGATCCGGCTTGGATGGCGATCCCAGCCAAACCCAGAGTTTCGCGATCGCTACCTATTGCTGTTTCACAAGCTGTCAATGTTAGTAACTCAATCGGTTTCTTTTGACCGTGACTAGTATTAATAAGTTGATAAAGATCGTTTAGTGTCAATGTTTCATTGTAAATCTCGCTTGGAAGTGATTTTTGGCGATTTACTACAACTTTTTTCCCAGTTACTAAGAACGTTTCTCTATCATCAATACCAAATTTACCGTGAGTCGCTAGGTGAATTATTGGATAAGCATTTTTTTCCAATTCTTGTTGCAAGCGCTCAGGAGTAAAATCTTGATCTAGTAAGCCCTTGCTTTTGGGTAAACTCGTTGTAATCGCTTTCAACTCAGATTTAACTTGTGTAAGCGGCTCAAAAAATTTTGAGCCAGCATCTGTTTCGACGGTAGCTGATTGTGTCAAGCCGAAAGCTAATACCTGTAATTTTTGTGGATTTGACTGTTGAGGATTAGTTAAAGTCAATCCTGGAGCAAAGGCGATCGCATATTTTTCAATCACGAATTGCTTACCATCAAACAGTGCAGCTATGGGAATACTCCGAAGAATTCCGTCTTGAATAAACACTAAAGTTTCAATTTTATCTTTTTCTAAATCGCTGATAAAAGGGCGAAGAAACCAGTCATAGACTTGTTGCGCTCTAGCTTTATAAGTGTTTTCCAAGTCAGAGCGTTTTTCTAGTTTAGTGCGTAGATCATTGATAACATCTTTAACTTCTTGACTTTTAACAGGCACCCAAAAAACTTTTGACTTAAATTTTTGATCACCGTCAGCTAAGGTGAGAATGATTGCAAGGCGCTCTTTCAAAATAATTGAACTCAAGACAGCAGTGTTTTTCCCTACTAGTGGCACTGGTTTCTTAATAAGTGCTAAATCGCAATTATTCCCTAAATAGTTTTGTAGTTCTGCTAACCTTAACTCATCTATTATTGGAAGTACCGACTCCAAATTGTGTTGAATATCTGATTCCCGGACAAGATTATTGGTTTGCTCTAGGCGTAACTCTAGCAACTCGCGGTAAACTGGTTCTACATTATCTCGAAAGTCAAATTGTAAATCTCGCTGTTGTAGGATTAGTTCACCACGAATACTTTTAAGACTGTCAATAGATTTTTCATAAAAATTAATCGCTTCTTGCACTCGACCTGTGGCTCTAAATAAGCGTCCTACTTGCCATGCCCACAAGTAAAGGCTCTCGTCAGCGACAGTGCCAATCAGGGCTTGTTGAGTTAAATTTATCGCTTGTTGATAATCTTGGCGACATTCGTAAATGTGTCCTAATCGACCTTTAGCAAAGGATTCTCCCTCCCGATATTGGATTTTTTGATTGATTGCTACAGCTTTGTTGAGTAGTTCAATAGACTTAGGTAACGATTCTGACTTCAAGCATTGAGTTGCTGGGTCAGTAGTGACCGACTCGTTCTTTTGGTTAACCAGTTGTAAAAGATTAGAAAGTTGAATCGCTGTATAAGCTTTATCACGGGAGTCAGGCAATTGTTCCAACACTACCAGAGCTTGCTGTAGTGTATTGTTAACTATGGCTGGATCGTGAAGATGTTGGCGATCATAAAGCCTAACTAAACCTACTAGCGATCGCAGTTCGTTTACTTTGTCGTTCTGGGTACGAGCTAGATTCAGGCTTTGCTCAAAATACTCTACAGCTTGGTTATCATAACCAACAGTGTATTGCTGTAATTTTTGGGCAGCTTTGTTGTCGCTTACTTCACTGGCAAATTCGGCATGACGCTGATTGCGCTTTGCAAGACTAGCGTAGGTATTAGCTAAACCATTCAGGTTAGACACCACGTAAGTTTGATTGTCAACGCCCTTGGCGATTTCATTGCTGCGTTTAAAATCTTGAATAGCTTGCTTATACTCGCCTTGGAGACGATGAGCATTTCCCAGACTACCCCAAGCGGCTACTTCGCCTAGTTTATCTGAGTGATGGCGGGCAATTTCTATGGCACTATCTTGACTACAGGTTCCATTGCTTTGATTTTCACCGCACAAAAGAGTAATTGCGCGTCGTTGCTGTCCCAAGCTACTGTAAAGTTGAGCTTGTTCTGTTAGCATCCATCCTACCTTGATCGGCTCGTTTGTCTGACGATAGTAGTCAATAACTTGCTTTAATTGAGCGATCGCTTCAGATATTTGACCTACTTGTTGGTATGCTCTGGCAAGGTATGCCCGAACACTTATTTCCTCAGAATAATTACTGTGATGCTGTTGATTAGAAAGGGCTGCTTCCCAAGACTTGATTGCTCCTTGAATATCGCCAGCTTGATATAGCTGAAGTCCTTGCTGTACTGGCTGTGTTAAAGTCGACGATTTAGCTGTTATCTCTGCGCTTCCTTTTTGCCCAATTGTTAGGGTAGGATGTGCTAACCACAAGCATAAGGTTAACGTTGTCAGGAAGAGAACTACCCAAATGCGACGAATACGGTATGGCAAGCGCTGCATGATAGTACAAAGTAATACTTGAAAAATGAATTTTTTACTTAATTAGCGATCGCTTTAGGCAATGCCCAGTCTTGGTAAGCTAAACCACATCTAGTTTGCATAATTTGAAATTGTACATTTCTTGTGGGGTGGGCGTCTCGCCCGCCCAATATATGCAAGGTTATTTGTGGAACAGCTTATTGCGATTACATAACTGAATATAATTCTAATGTAATCCCATTAATTTTGCGGGGCTGTAGAGACGCGTTAGCGTAGCGGGACGAAGTACAATTTCGCGTCTCTACAGGGTTTTGGTAACAAACTAATCAATCAGAATTTTTGGGACAGACTACTAGGACTTACGCAAAAGTACACGCCGTAGGGGCAATTCATGAATTGCCCCTACGTGAAAATAAGGGTTTCGGCTATTGTTTGCGTAAGTCCTGAACACTAAAGTCGTTTTGAGGTACTTCAAAGTCGTTTTGAGGTACTTCAAAGTCGTTTTGAGGTACTTCAAAGTCGTTTTGAGGTACTTCAAAGTCGTTTTGAGGTACTTCAAAGTCGTTTTGAGGTACTTCAAACTTTATTTGTTGGAGTTTCCTTAAAGCTTCCAATTGCCTAAATACAAAAATCGTTGCCACCAGCTACTTGCAATTGGCCAATTCAACTCGCAAACAGTGCCTTGTGGAGAGTGAGGAAATCGTCGAAACTTGCCTCTCAATTGTCGGGCTAAATCTTGAGCTTGGTTTGTTCCTTGCCCGCCACCTTGATACTTTTTAGATTGATTTGCAAATCCATTATCAATTATTTGTAGGCAATATTCCTTCGACGATCGCGTACAAATAACATCAAGGCGGGTAGCTCCTTGGGAATGTTTACCAACATTACATAAAGCTTCTTGCAAAAAAAGATACAACCCTCGCTTTTGATTTGCATTAAAGTTGCACTCTTCTAATGGTTCAAAATTAGGAGCAATAAAACTTTGGATTGTTGTAAATCCTTGAAAGTTTCTTCTTAAGGTAATGTCGTAGACATAATAAAGCATCTCAGCAATTGGAGTTTGCAAATCGATAACTTCACTTCCCTCTAAATAAAGACTATCACTGCGACTAAGTATTTCTTGACTGAGATACTCAGGAATAGTTCGTAACTCTCGATTTAGTTGTTCAAGTTGCGATCGCAATTTATCAGGCTCTATCTCTTCGTCGCCAAGATTCCTCAATATTACAGCCAAGGATTGCAAAGGGCCATTATGAATTGCTTCAAAAGAGCGTTTAAGAGTTAAACTGCGCTGTTCGAGTAGCGTTCTTAAATCTCGGTCAAAAAAAAATGTCGTCAGTCCTGCACTGGTAAAAGCTAACAAGGTTGGTACTAAAGGAATCCACCAACCGAGAATCAATCCAACATAACAAATTCCGACGATTTCGATACTACTTATACCAAGGCTCAACAATGTTTTTGCCGGAGATTGAAGGATTAAACCCAGAATAATGCCGACTAAACCCCAAGCTAAAATCCATAAATACTCCCAAATTTCTGACCATACTTTTAACAGTGGTCGTCTGTCTAAAACATGACTAATAATTTCACTTGTGGCATGAGCATGAACTTCTACACCATAAATCCATTGGTATTGATCAGAAGACTCGTCAACTTCTAAAGCCGTGGTGTAGAGTGTATTTTTAACTGCCGAGATGGTAAATCTATCTTTAACACTAGCAGCAGTCATGCCAATAATCACGATGCGATCGCCAATCCAACTAGGATCGATTTTTTTATTGAAGACATCTCTAAGAGATATGGTGCGAAAAGGTTGGGGATGAGAGCGAAAGTTTAATAGCACTTGAAACCCATTGGCATCAGTTCCTACATATCCGCCAAAATTGGGGAGAAAGCGGACTAGGTGACTTGAACCGAACTTGATGGGATCATAAGAGCGACTACCATGAATAAACTTTATTCCTTGTTCATGCAAATATAATTGTGCTAAACGCAGAGGTAGGGAATATTTCAGTTCTCCAGTATAAGTTTTACTTGCCATTAAGCTACGTCGCAGCTTTCCATCCGGGTCTACTATTGTATCTGCAAAGCCGACTCGTTCGGGAGGTAACTCAAGCGGTGGTTTAACATTAAAAGATTGCTTCCGATTTAATGCTACTTCAACTCCGATGAGATTTGGATTCTCTCTCCAGACAGGTGCAAGCTCTGCGTTAGCCGAACTACTTTTATCTTTAAAAAGGTCAAGACCGATGACTCTGGGTTTATAGGTCTGTAAGATGCTCAACATTTGGGCTATTTCCTGATCTGGTATAGGAAACCTACCTACATAATTAATATCATCTTCATCAATACCCACAATTACCACTCGTGAATCAACGGCTTCATTAGGTCGTAGGCGCAGCAATTGATCGAAAGCAAGCCACTCTTGCGATTGCAACAATCCTGTTAAGCGAACAACAATAATTAATCCGATCACTGAGAGTCCTGGCAGCACTACCTCCCGCCAGAGTTTCAGTTGTTTGTGAACTTTTTTCCATAAATTGCTTTTAGTAGGAAGTGCGAATTTCATCAGTTGATTAGTCCGATTTTTCTAGCTGCGATCTCAATTTGAATTCTCAATTCTTTACCAGGTTCATCATAGACACCCAAAGTATCTTGCAGTCTAATCCAGTAGTTTCGGACAGTGCGATCGCTCAGGTTCATTTTTTGGGCGATCGCTTTATCTGTTAAGCCTTCTTGATATTTCAGCGTTAGTACCTCAAGCCATTTTCGGTCAAATTCTGGACGCGATCGCAATTCTGAAGATAAATAAATAGACCCGCGCAATGCCAAGTCAACTAACTTTAACATTTCACGAAACGGCAAAGACTTATCCATAGCGGCAAAGCCACCTTCATAAGTATTAATTATCGGTTTGAGACGTACCAACGGTTTGACATTGGTACTCAGCACCACTAAATTAGGGGCTAGAGGGCTTGACATCACAGTTTTGAGCAGTTGCATCCCAATTTCAATCTGGGCTTGGCCTTGAGGCTTTTCTGGCAGACATAAATCAACAATTAGCAAGTCTGGGTGGTGACGTTCAAATTGCTGATATGCAGTCTGAGCATCCTGAGCAGCGAGGATTTCTGCTTCTGGATATTTCTCTTTGAGTGCTGGAATTGTACCTTGAAGAATTGCTTCATGGTCGTCAACAACTAAAAATTTTTGCAAAGTTTGCTTTGGTTCTTGGCTCATAACTGGTTTACTTTTTAATATATTTATTTAACCTACCAAAACTATAGGAGGTCTAACTTGTTGTAACTAGAAATTAACTTGCCATTTCAATGAAATTTATTGATCAATACTAGGATACAAATAATTGGCTACTTGCGTGTTACAGTTTCAGGAATTTAGTTTTCCAATATTGGAAAATCAGCACTTTAGTTAAGGAATATAACAACTTGTTAAACTTGATGACGTAGAATCACTACTGGTGATGAGGAGTTGAGAAGTCTTGTGAAAGCTAAATTAAGGTGTTATCAAAGCTGGGAATCGCTTTCTGAGGCGATAAGTATAATGGGATTTTGTGCGATGGGCTATGCCCCAGCTTTGGCGATCGCAACTTTTGTGACAATCAACCCCGTCAACGCTCAAATTGTTCCTGATAATACCCTCCCAACAAATTCCAGCGTCGCGCCGGGATGCACAGCTTGCACGATTGAAGGGGGAACGATTCGGGGTAGCAACCTGTTCCACAGTTTTAGCGAGTTTTCTGTACCTACAGGTGGGGAAGCGTTTTTTAACAATGCTGTAGATATTCAAAATATTATTACTCGCGTTACAGGTAACTCGGTATCTAATATTGATGGGTTGATTCGAGCAAATGGCACTGCAAATTTATTTTTCATCAATCCGAATGGAATTGTTTTTAATTCCAATGCCTCTCTAAATATTGGCGGTTCGTTTATTGCAAGTACAGCTAATAGTCTTAATTTTAGTGATGGTATTAAGTTCAGTACTGTAAATTCTCAAATTCCACCTTTGCTGACTATTAATGTACCCATTGGCTTACAATTTGGGACAAATCCGGGAAATATTCAGGTACTACGTTCTAGTTTAGAAGTTAATCCTGGTCAGACCTTAGCACTTGTAGGCGGTAATATGCAGCTTGATGGTGGGCAACTCCTAGCTGAAGGTGGAAATGTGGAGTTGGGAGGGATGGCAGACATTGGTACAGTTGATTTGAGTATTAATGGCTCAGACTTCGGTTTAAGTTTTCCTGATGGCATTGAACGCTCTGATGTATCTCTGAGCAATGGCACTAATGTAAATGTACTCGCTGGTGCTGGGGGTAGTATTGCAATCAATGCCCGTTCCTTGGATATCACTGGAGAAAGTACACAGCTACAGTCAGGGATAGCATCAGGGTTGGGTTCTGTTGACTCACAGGCGGGAAATATTGAAATTAATGCAACAGAGACAATAAACCTGAATGGAAGTCGCATCTCGAATCGGGTGGAATCAACAGCTGTTGGTAACAGTGGTGACATCAATATTACCACTGGTTCGCTTTATGCAACAAATGGCGGCGTACTGAATACCGAAACCTTTGGACAGGGGAATGGGAGCAGTATAAACATAGTTGCCCGTGATACCGTTTCCTTTGATGGCCTGAGTAGCTTTAGTAGAGCCAGTCAGGCATCCAGCGCTGTACGACTAACAGGCGTGGGCAAAGGTGGTAACATCAATATTACAACTGGGTCACTCTCTGTTACGAATGGTGGCCAGCTGGTTGCTACCAACTATGGTGGAAAGGGAGATGCAGGTAGGATAGATATCGTCGCCCGCGATACCGTTGTCTTTGATAAAGGACTTGATCATAACTTTACTGGAGCATTCAGTAATATCTTGGCAAACGGGGTAGGTAACGGTGACAGCATCAATATTACCACTGGTTCACTTTCTCTGAAAAATGGCGCTGTATTAAATGTCGGAACCTATGAAAAAGGCAATGCAGGGAATGTGAATATAGTTGCGCGCGATACAGTTTCCTTCGATGGGGTAAGTGCCGATGGAACAAGTTCCACTGGGGCTGTCAGCGCAGTAGGGGAAGAAGCCAAAGGCAAGGGAGGCAACATCAACATCACGGCTGGGTCGCTTTTTGTCAGTAATGGCGCTCTACTCAGTGCTACTACCTCTGGAACAGGGGATGCGGGTAATGTGAATATAGTTGCTCGAAATACAGTCTCCTTGGAAGGAGCCGGCAAGAATGGAATTCCCAGTGGAGCATACAGTACTGTAGAATCAACAGGTGTAGGCAAGGGCGGCGATATTAACATCACAACCGGGATGTTGTCTTTGAACGATGGTGCTTCCCTGAGTGTCAAAACCAGTGGACAAGGGGATGGGGGTAACATCACGTTGAGGGCTAATACATTAGAAGCCATTAACGGTGGACAATTTATTACCACCAGCAATGGTAGTGGCAACGCAGGTAATATTACTCTTGATATCACTGACAGCATCACCCTTTCTGGTAGCAACGCCAACTATTTTGCTCGAATTGACCAATTTATTGCTCAATTTGGTGCAAATGAAGTTTTAAGTGTAGACCCTGCAAGTGGGCTGTTTGCCAATACATCTAAAACTTCTACAGGTAGAGGTGGAGAATTAACAATTAATACCAAGCAGTTTAATATCCGAGATGGCGCACAAGTTACGGTGAGCAGTCAAGGGTCAGGGATTGCAGGCTCATTATTAGTTGAAGCTAACTCTATCTATCTTGACAACAAAGCAAAAATCAGTGCTGACACCAAAGGAGGACAGGGAAATATTAATTTGCGATCGCGCGATTTTTTACTCCTACGCCGAGGTAGCAGCATCACTACCAATGCCAACGGTAATGCCACTGGTGGTAATGTTACCATTAATACCAACAGTTTAGTCGCTGTTCCTGAAGAAAATAGTGACATCAGCGCCAATGCTGAAGATAGCTTTGGTGGTCGAATAATTGTCAATGCTTCTGGCATCTTTGGTACAGAGTTTCGTCTAGATCCCACACCATTAAGTGATATTACAGCTAGTTCTGCTCTTGGTTCTGAGTTTAATGGCGTAGTGCAACTCAACATTTCTGATGTTAACCCTAGTCAAAGTTTAACTGCTCTGCCCACAAATATCATCGATACTTCACAGTTGATTGCCAATAGTTGCGTTGCACGAAGTAAACGACCAGAAGAGAAATTCGTTATCACAGGAAACGGAGGTTTGCCGGTGATGCCAGATGACCCCTCAATTGCACCCTATCAGACTTATCAGATTCCAACTGTCCAGAGTGCAAGTATCTCAACGCCACAAGAAAACCCTACTACTAGCAACAAACCTTACCATTCTGTTAAATCTGCACCACTGATTGAAGCTCAGGGATGGATATATGGTTCTAATGCTGAGGTGATTCTCACTGCCTCTGCACCTACTGTCAGTCCTCACAGTTCTTGGTTACAATTATCTACCTGTTCGGGTTCTTAATTATCCTCAATTATCTTCTTGAATTGACTTTCCAAAATTGGAAAACCAATTTCCTAACTTGACGATGTGCATCTAATCAAATTTATCTATTGTAAAAGAGTGCAGTGAAGGCGAACATCTAAAACGCCACCGCCTCACAGGCTCAACTTATTAACCTCTCTCAATTAACTAAGGAGAAAAATAATGTCTCACATCAACAACCAAATCCAAGACCTCTACAGCATCGAATTAGTGCAAGACCTTGACCACGAAGCTTCTGCTACTATTAGTGGTGGTGGTTTAGACCTTTCCACCTCATATAATGGTAAAGGAGATCGGGTAGATGATCTTACAAAAGGATATAGCAGTCTAGGCTACTTAAACAATAAAGTATCTTGGTACGAGCTAACGGGCAAGAAAGATTGGTATGCCTACACTGGTAAGAATTTTACAGGTACAAGATACCTTTTAAAAGCAGGAAGCGAAAGTAACTTAAGAGGTTATGCTAACAACAACTGGGAATCTGTAAAACCTGTATAATCAGAACCATCCTATTTTATCCCGCAGACTAAAACTTTGAAAAACCTAAAATAGAAAAGAATGCTCTCACCTTAAATTTTAGCTGAGTAACATTCTTTTACCGCAATTTATGTCTAGGGGCGAGGTCATTCTCGCTCCTATTTTTTCATTTAAATAAAGTGGTTCTATCGCTCTCTTTATGCTAAAACAACACCCTTTTGTGGACAGAACCATTACTGTAACTGGGTTTAAACCCAAAAATCTGGTGATCGTTCCCTCTCTAAAGTATTGAAACCTCAAATCTAGGCAGAGCAAGGTTTTTCTGCTGTGTTATTGCTGAAAATATCATAAGGGGAGCGATAGAACCAATCAAGTTTTAGTTATCTTCTTGAATTGACTTTCCAAAATTGGAAAACCAATTTCCTAACTTGACGATGTGCATCTAATCAAATTTATCTATTGTAAAAGAGTGAAGTGAAGGCGAACATCTAAAACGCCACCGCCTCACAGACTCAACTTATTAACCTCTCTCAATTAACTAAGGAGAAAAATAATGTCTTACATCAACAACCAAATCCAAGACCTCTATAGCATCGAATTGGTACAAGACCTTGATCATGAAGCTGCTGCTAGTGTTAGTGGTGGTGCTTTATACCTTTCCGACTATTATAATGGTCAAGGAGAGAAAAGAGAGTACAAAGGTGATTCTTACAGTTTAGGCAGCTTTAACAATAAAGCATCTTGGTATGAAAATACCGGTGACAAAGATTGGTATGTCTACGCTGATAAGTATTTCAAAGGTGAACCATACGTTTTAAAAGCATACACAAAAGGTAACTTTTATGGCTATGCTAACAACAACTGGGAGTCTGCAAAACCCAAATCTGAATACTACTCCTACTAGATTCCTGAAAAGCTTTAAAAAGAAAAGAATGCTCTCACCTTCGCTCTTAGCTGAGTAACACTCTTTTCTTCTAGTTCGTAGGGGCGAGGTGTTTTTCGCTCCTACTTCTTAATGTTAGAGTGAACTACCCCAACTTGCCGAGTACGGCTGAAGTTGGGGCTTCTGTAATCAAGGGGGAGTGCCACTACTATAGACTTTCGTCCAAGAGTAGGACTTACCTCCCCTCCTACAGCAGAGACGGCTGAA
>NZ_JAIVFV010000007.1 GCF_020829445.1 Nostoc sp. CHAB 5836 | reverse complement strand
GATTTTGAACCTTGGGATAGGTTATTGCGTCAGTATGTTGATCAACAGGGTCGTGTAGACTATATTGCTTGGAAAACAGAGCAACCATCTGCGATCGCAGATTGGTTGTCAAGTCCAAAAAATCTGGCTTTGACATCTGATTGCAACACTTTTGAGCAATTGGCATTGTGGATTAACCTTTACAATGCGTTCACCATTTCGGCAATTTTGGAGAGATACCCGTTTGAGTCAATTCGCCCGAGAATCTTAGGCATTCCCAACTGGCTGACTTTTTTGTGGTTCTTTCAACGTCGTGGTTATTATATATTTGGCGAACGTTACAGTTTAGCCCAAATAGAGAACTCTATTCTGCGGGAAAAATTACAGGAGCCACAAATTCATTTTGCAATTGTCTGTGCTTCGGTTGGTTGCCCGTTACTGCGTGCTGGTGCTTATTTTCCTCAACAAGTTACTCAGCAGTTAGATGAAGACACCCGTCGCTTCATTAACAATCCGGAAAAAGTCCGTTATGAATCAGAGAGTAAAACACTCTACTGTAGCAAAATCTTCAAATGGTATCGTCAAGACTTTCTCAAGGTTACATCCTCGATTCCAGAATATATCCGCTCCTACCTAGAAACAGACCTGCCAATGAATGCCTCAACGCCGATTTCCTATCTTTACTATGACTGGAGCCTAAATCAGCGAATATCTTGATAAAATTGTTTGAGATAATTTGCATCAACGCCAATCCCCCACAAAAAACCGATATAAAGGTAAATTGCGGTTGCTTTGCAGCTACCCCATTTTGCGACGCGGCGATCTGAAGAGTGAACAATACGGTTCACCTGATAAATACGTCCTTTTTTAAGCAATCTCAAGCATAAATCTCCATCCTCCATAATTGGCAATGCTTCATTAAATCCGTCGCAATCCCAAAAGTTAGTGCGACGACAAAACATTACCTGATCTCCAAACAACAGACGCAATCCTCGAAAAAACAGGTGAGGCTTAAATAACAGTGGTGCGTAGTAGGTTTTTAGATAGTTATGCACAGAGATGCCCCAGCGAGTCGTTTGAGATCCACTCATCAGAGAAATGAACCCCCCACAGGCAATGGTTGGTTCTGCTAGCGTTTGCTCTATTACGGTGATTAGGTCATCCGGTACCCAAGTGTCTGCATGAAGAAAGCAAAGAATCTCTCCAGTTGCAGCCGATGCACCGTAATTCATCTGAATAGAACGCCCACGCTGCTCAGATGAGAGAACTTGTACAGATAGCGACTGATTGAATGACCCAAACCATTGCTTTGCAACTGCGACTGTCTCATCTTCGCTGCCACCATCTACAACTATCACTTCCTTTGCGGGTGGATTAAGTAGAGTCAGTTGGCGCAATGTACGCCCTAAGCTAACTGCTTCGTTTAAAGTAGGAATGACAATCGAAACTTGAGACATGCAGCAGGAGTAGTTTTATCGTTGCTTTTATTGTACTTGCTCAATGTTGATAGGCTTTAGTAATCGAGAAAAATCGGAACATCTGAGCCACTTTTGGATCACGAATTTGATCCTAGTACTTACGCATTTACTTAAAATTTACCACTCCTGAGCATGGTGAGTAGCTTTTAGCAGTTTTCCCCATATTGCATTATAAGGATGTACAAGTTGCGTCGGATGCTTGTCTTGAAAGATTGGCCTCCCTTCATTTGCCCACTGAAAAATCCCACCGCTTAAGTTATAAATGCACTTCATCCCGGCTTCATTAAGCTGTTGGGCTAATTTTGCGCTCCGGTAGCCAACAGCACAGTACACAACAATTGGTCTATCTTTTGAAATTGTTGAAAGTGTTGCTAGGTCAGGTGTTAAACGATCTATACGCACTGCTGTTTCGATATGGCTTACCCCATACTCTGCTTGACTTCGTGCATCTAGCAGTAATGGCCGTGGCTTTGCAGAATCTAATAGTAATTGAGCTAATTGGTTGCAATTAATTTTCTCGACAGTAGGAAACTGAAATCTGATCAGAAGTTTAAGAAAGTTAAACGTGAGTGATTGCACTTGTGAAAATATGGATAATTTTGATTTTTAAGCCTGGAGAGTGGAACCTGATAACAATAATATCTTTCCAGATAAGTAAGTTGGCGCGAAAAAATCAAAGTATGTTACGAAACGTAAATAGCCTTAAAATCTTTACTAGTGACCAATGACAAAGGACAAATGACAGCCTTAGCCAGTTAGCTTTAATTGCGCCGACCTACTTACTGCTCGGTTTGATGACGTCATCTGAGTTGTCAAAGCCGCTAACATTATTGCTGTATAAAGCCGAACGAGGCGTAATATGTATAATCGGTAGAGACCAAGGACAGTTTGCTCCAGATAAAGTCATCATAGAGTCCAGGGTTGACGGATGTATCAACACGTAACCTAACTGTGATTGAGAAAAGCCCTTTTGCTGTACCAGGCTTGACTTCAATTTCTTTGCGATTGTTATCCACTGAAGTAAAACGTCCTTGAACGATAACCCGCTCTACCGAATGAAATTGCTGATTAGGGTCGGGTTCATAGATGATTACAGTAATCGCGTGACCAGGATAACCATTGTAAGTGTTCAAATCTTCGGTTTCCAAAACCAATTTGAACGGCTTGTCATCCGTCTTGCTTGGGTCTGACCGATATATAGTGATTGGGAATTCAGCACAAATCCCTGAGTAGTGAGCATCACCGTAAATGCCTGGTTCGTCACCCAGGTGTATGCGACCTTGCCAAATAAGTTCCTGTTGCGGATTAACAGCCATAAAATTCTCCTTTTGACGTTAACCTATCACCGATGTATAGAGAGTTAATCATTTTTATTTGACGATAACTTTTTCTGACAGGCGTCAATCTTGAAGAATGTTCTGTTTGGGTCATAGAAATTTACTGCCCCAATTGTGCAAGAAAAAGGTTTGCTAATTGCAAGACCGAAGAAAGTTGTTGAACCGGTATCTGGGTTGCCGTCAGTAGGATCTATGCGTCGAAGCACTGTACCTGTTTGCGGATCAATCTCAGCAATAAAACCCTGTTGTCCGCCACCAACGATGTCACCACCCCCGACCCAAAGATCACCTTGTTGATCAAACAGAAGATTACCAGCACTTAAGACTTTGGCTACAAACACACCGTCGCGATCAAAATTGAGTGGCACTTGTGTTTGGATTGCCCGATTAATGTCCCTGCGCGAGAAACGCCGAATCTCTCCTGTCCGGGTTCGATTTGGATCAGAACCAATTCCAGTATAAATGTTGCCGTGACGGTCAACCCCCACTCCAGATGAAGCACCAGGAATGTTATCAATGACAGTCTGAACTTTCTTAGTTTTCAGGTTAAGGCGTTCAACGGCAGAGCGTGAGAAACTCGCCTCACCTCGATTGATGAATAGCTCTTGTGGACGCCGAAAATCGCCAGCAGCATGAAACGGGATTAGTGCTACTGACTTTGCTTGACCACCAGTCCTGGGTAAGAGAAAGATACTGCCGTTAAACGGCTGATTAGGAAATTTAGAACCCCCGGCTCCTGTACCCAAAATGAAAAAGCTTCCATCCAGACCAGTGGCGACAAAGGCAGGGTCACTGCCACCACGAAACTCAGGTGGAAGATTTCCGATCAGGTCAAAGTTTGAACTATTCTGTTGTGTCTGAATTTTGACTTCAGTACCAGTAAAAATGACTAATCTGCCATCAGGAATAAAGTCAAATGCCGTAAAAAACGACCCAGATTCCGGAGGTGGTAAGGTAATATTCTGTGCGTTGGCTTTAGAAACAGGTAACAACACTATCTCTATGATTAAAGCCCCTAGACTTAGCATTCGGATAAAATTGTGAAGCATCATTTGAACTTTCTGTTTGTAAGTTTGGTTTACTGACTAAGCATTATTGATTGAGCCGCCGTTTTTCTTGTGTCTAAGGCCCAAACCCGCTCCCAGACCAGAGCCAAAAATGATGTTTCTCGGCTATCAGTGAAATTTTAGGCGATCGCAGATCAAAAACGGTCAATTCAACTTATGGCCTCTAGAATGGAGCATTTTTTTCGAGAATATCGCCTAAGTCTGATTGTGTAAGGGTTAATCGGGCATACATTATTTACTCAGGTCAAGTTAATAGCTTTATGCAACTCCTGTTTAAACTTTACAAAACTACATAATCAAGCCAGTTTTGGCATCAGCTTAAGAAACAAACAATAATTAGCGCTCAGTAGTTTTACTATTGCCTAGTTTTTAACAGCGATCGCCTACTTTATCAAAATTGGGGCATCAAACAATCATAAGAACTCTTGCATAAATATTTTGTGGTATGATTAGGGGTTATTCTAATTTCAGTTTTTGGTAAGAGTTTATAAATTGTTTCGAGCAAGTATTATCAGGCGATTCATCGTAAATTATCAAACCCTTAATTATAAGTAAGTCGGTGAAAATAAATCAAACTATGTGACGAAACGTAAACAGGCTTGAAACCCTTACCAAGGACGAATGACAAAGGACAAATGACAGCCATCACCAGTTATCTTTAATTGCGCCGACCTATTTATCACAAAAGACTTTTGCAAGAGTTCTATTTAGCGATCGCACAACATTGTTGACTGTAAATGAGCTTTTAATATTCGTGAATGAGCCTTTGAGCTTGATTGAAGCTAACAGTGTGGTAGGCTCAAGCCTCGATTGAATGGGCAATAGCCAATGGATACAGATGGTAAACTGGAAAGTACATAACAGTTAAATCGGTGACGTCCCATGAACGTTGTCACACCAAAGCGATTCACTATTGACGAATATCATCGGCTGATTGAACTGGAATTTCTCAAAGAGAGCGATCGCATCGAGTTGATTCGCGGAGAACTAATTCAGATGGTAGCCAAAGGCACACCTCACACATTTTGCACAACTCGACTTTGTAGACAACTGGATCGATTGCTAGGCGATCAGGCTGTTGTGCGTTGTCAAGAGCCAATCATACTACCATCAGATAGTGAACCTGAACCAGATGTGGTGATCGCACGAGGAAATGAAACTGACTATCTTCCCCATCATCCCTATCCTGAAGATACTTTTTTAGTGATTGAAATTTCCGACTCAACCCTAAATTACGACCAAACAACAAAGTTAGAAATCTACGCAGAAGCCGGAATTTCTGATTATTGGATTGTCAACTTAAATGTTTGCCAACTTGAGCGTTACAGCCAACCGTATCAAAATGCTCAAGGTGAATTCAATTACCTCAGCAAGCAGATATCTTTGCCACATCAGTCAGTGGCGATTCCTGGATTTGAAGATGTCTTATTAGACTTGAGTAGAATTTTTCCCACGGTTGTAGGTGGTTAGTCGTAGGTTGAGCAAAACCCAACCCAATCTACAAAAAATGGCGAAGGTATTCTTAGAAAAGAGAGCTAATTATTGTGAGAGCGTTGGAAATCAAGATATCTCATTTATCGTACCGGAAAATTCAGCGATCGCTAGATATTGTTGACTTGTAAATGAGTTTTTAATACTTGTGAACGAGCCTTTGGCGTTCTGGAAATTTACTCGTTGAGGTAGGCTCGACAAATTTCTCTATTTTGCCTTTCCTGTAGCAGCTTCCGCCTTAAGAGGATCAACTTCTGTCTTCACCTTTGGGTGTTTCGCGCAGTCTGTAGCAACTTTTGTCTTCACCTTTGGGTGTTTCGCGCAGTCTGTAGCAGCTTCTGCCTCAAGAGTAGTAACTTTTGTCTTCACCTTTGGGTGTTTCGCGCAGTCTGTAGCAACTTCCGCCTTAAGAGTAGTAACTTCTGTCTTCACCTTTGGGTGTTTCGCGCAGTTTGTAGCAGCTTCCGCCTTGACATTGGAACAAACAGACTTAATATTTTGGAGTTTAAATAAGGGCGATCGCTGGCTTCTTTGCAGGATTAGGCGATCGCCTAAATCATGCTTTAATCTCAATTTATCCCGCATTTATAAGTAGAGCGACGAAAATAAAGCTAACTGGTTAAGGCTGTCATTTGTCATTTGTCCTTCGTCATTTGTAAGGGTTTAAGGTGTATTTACGTTTCGTAACGTAGTTTGATTTATTCTTGCCGACTTACTTACAACGCCGATAATTTGGATAATATTAATTACATAAATATCTATATACCTGAGTGTGAACTGTGGCTTTTGATAACGTTTGTAAAATCTTAGCTGAAGAATATCCATCAGAATTTGCACGCTGGCTACTACCAGTAGAACCACAAGAAATCAAAGTATTAAAAACTGAGTTGAGCATCGAACCAATTCGCGCTGACTCCGTGACATTTTTGCAAACAGAAAATCGGATTTTGCACATCGAATTTCAGACTCGAACAAAATCTGCACCTCCTATTCCTTTCCGAATGTTGGATTATTCTGTCAGACTCAAACGGCAATATGATATTCCTGTAACGCAAGTGGTAATTTTCTTGCAAGAAACAGACGACGAAATAGCATTTACAGAAGAATATGTAGACGAAACTACAACCCATCGCTATCGAGTTATCCGCTTATGGGAGCAAGATTCAGCACTATTTCTGAATAATCAAGCATTACTAGCATTAGCACCATTAACACAAACAATCTCACCCCAAGGGTTGTTATCACAGGTTGCCCAAAGGGTTGCTACAATTTCAGATAGAGATATAAGGCAAAATATCGCTGGGTATACAGAGATATTAGCAGGTTTACGGTTTGATAAAAATTTGATTCGTCGATTATTAAGCGAGGACGTTATGCAAGAGTCGGTAATTTATCAAGATATATTACAGAAGGGCAGACAGCAAGAAGCGTTTACAATGATTAATCGTCTGTTTAACCGACGGTTTAACGAAATTGAGCCGCTATTAATTGAACGAGTGCGGGGATTATCTACAGAGCAGTTAGAAAACTTAGCTGAGGCATTATTAGATTTCACGGATGTATCTGATTTAGAAGCTTGGTTGGAGCAACAAGAAAATAATTTGGATAGGCTTTGTCAAAGCCAGTTACCAACCAAAACATAAGGTGCCCAGTAGCCAGGACGACTGTAATTGGGATAATCTTTTAATAATTTTACTTGGGCACGACGCAAGGCTTCAGCCTTTGTCACCTTAGTTTTAACTAACTCATGATAAAATTCACCAATTAAGATCGCAGTAGATTTATCACTGATATGCCACAGTGAAGCCAAGGTACTACGGGCACCAGCTTTTACCGATGTTCCTGCTAGCCCTAGCGTGGCGCGATTGTCACCAGTAGCAGTTTGGCAAGCACTTAAAACCAGCATTTCCAAGACTTCGGAGCGAGTTTCATCCCGACGGCGCAGCAAGCTATCAAATTGTGTAACGTTGATCGGACCATCAGCAGCAAGTATAAAAGTATTCTCAGGACGGGAACTGAATTCACCATGAGTTGCCAGATGTAACACATTAAATGGCACAGCATTAACCTTACTCTCTAGGTTTTTACTGGTGAAGTCCCGATCTAGTAACTGGGTGGTAGATGCGATCGCTTGGGAAATAGAGTGGAATTCTGATTTAATTTCTGGTAGCGGTGGAAATTGCTGTTGAAAGCCTTGTGGTGGTTGCACTAACCCGGCAGCTAGTACATTGAGTTTTGTTTGTGTCAAGGGTTTGAGTGCGAGTAACTGAAGTCCTAAGCTGAGTGCTACAGCGTATTTTTCTACTAGATATTGCTGACCGTCATACAATATAGCCATTGGCACATTTCGCAATATTCCATCCAGTACAAATACAAGGGTTTTGACTCCACTTTCTTTTAAATCTGACTCAATTTCTTTGATTAACCACCCATAGACTTCTTGTGACAGCGCCTGCACTTCCTCAGTCCGATCAGGTTCTAACAGATACTCTCTGAGTTGTCTGAGAATACCTTCTACTTGCTTCTGTGACTTGTTTACTGTATAATTACGCAGTGGGTGGTTAGGAATTTTGACAATCACTTGGAGTTGAGAAGGCAGAATAATGGGATAAATGATTGCAGTTGTGGGATTATCTTTATCTACCACCGTGTCAAGCAAAACAGTTTTGGCATTAATGCAAGCTTCCCGAAAAAAGTCGTTTAATTCCGCTAGTTGCAGTGTTTCAATCATCTGTCTAGCTTTCTCTAGGGTTGGTTCGCTCGGATGAGTTTGCTGGAACTGCAACAATAATTCTACGGACTCTCGATATACAGGTTCTACACTTTCTTTAAAGGAAAACTGGACATCCCGATTCACAACCACTAAGTCACTACGGAGAGTTTGCAACTCACCGATCGCAGTATCATAGCTGGCAATAGCGCCCTCAATGTCTCCCTGCTGTTTTAACAAGCGTCCTAACTGCCAATGCCAACGATAAGCGATATCTGGGGCGTTGATTGTTTGGGCTATGTTCAGTGCCTGTTGGGTGAGGTTCTGGGCTATTGACCATTGTTTAGTTTGCTCGTACACACTACCCAGAGTCCCTTGGGCAAAGCTCTCAGCTCGTTTATCTGCTAAATTTTGAGCTTGTTGCAAGGCTCTGGCGCAGATTTGAGCGATCGCTTTGGGTGTAGTTCCGAATTTCATCAAGCTTTGAGCTAGATTAATCTGCGCATAAATAGTTGTTACAGAAGCAGGTAGTTGTGTCAGTTGAGTTTGGATTTGCGGCAATAGTGTCTGCACAGCGGCTGTTTGTCCCGTGTTCACTAGTAAGTTCAACTGATTAACTTGAGCCTGAACTTTGCTAATCGAGTTAGGAGCGATCGCAGCAGCTTGCTGATAAAACTGTATTGCACCCTTAAAATCTTGCTGTACTTGTGCCGTGTTGCCTAAACTGAATAAAGCCGCGCTGACATCCTGGGGAGAATCCAATTTTTGGGCAATTGACAAACTTTGCTGTAATACCTGACGGGATTGATTCAAATCTCCAGCTAGTTGCAGAGCATTGCCAAAAGACCGTAATTCTACGGCTTTGATAATAGAGTTAGGTTTTGATTGTAACTCCTGCTGCAATTGAGTCAAGATTGTCAAACCCCGACGGTAAAATCCCAAAACTTGCCATGCTTGTGCTTGATTGATGCGATCGCGGGTAATGCCATTGCGATCGCCTAATTGCTTATAGCTGGCTTCCGCACGTTGCCAGGTGTTAAGTGCCTGTTCAGCTTGTCCCAAGTCTAGTTGAATACTACCTTGAATATCTAGAATTGGAGCTAGAACTTGAAGATTTTGGGCAGTAGAAGATTTTTCGAGCAACTTCAAGCTATCCGTAATTGCCTGTTGCGCTGGTGTCAAATTACCCAATTTTTGATATGCCAATGCCAAATTACTTAATGCCACAGCTTGTTGCAATTCATTGCCTTGGCTACCATAACTTTTAACTGCTTGTTGCAAAACTTTAACCGCTTCTGCAAACTGTCCTGCCTCATACAGCACTTTACCCTGTTGCAGCAAGTCTTGTGTTTGTGCAGTCGGATTTTGGATTGAGACTCCAAGAGTTGCGATATGTTGTTTCTCTAAGGTTGCAGCAACAGGAAAAGCAGTAACGCACAAAAAAGCTGTCACCAGAACCAAGAGCATGAAAACAGACAACTTATGGATTTTAAAGGGAAGAGTGAACCATATATTACATCTGTTACATATCTGTTGCCACTGATTATTTTTATAACTCTTGAGTTTCATCGTAATTCCTCCCCCGATTGGAGTAACGAATTATTGACTACAGGACATGGCAGAGGGAATAAAAAAACTTTGCACAGATTGAGCCACAAGTATAATATTACCATTAGCATCGACAATCCATCCTTGAGCTTCTACAATGCGATCGCTAGATTTGGTTATAGATGCAGTAGATAATTTATCCGCGATGGTTGTTGCTTCTGGTGGCAAATCTACCCAACCAGTAATCACTGCTCGTCCCCGCAACGGTTCATTAGGACTTTGGGGTAATCCACCGCGTCCGGTAGCGATAAAACGACTGGCGTTTTGTCGTCCTCTGGGAGTGCAACCTTGGGCAATTTGTCGGGATGCATCTACGAGGTTAGAGGGTAGTTGAATTAAGCCGCGACTGGGGTCAGTATCTGGAGTGTTAATAGTTACCTGACCGTTTAAAGTAGGACTTGTCTGGGAAATTGCCGTGATGCTACTTGGAAGCTTTTGAAGGTCGAGTTGAGCTAGGTCGTTAGTTCCCAGCATTCGTACCAAGTCTTCTCGACTCAGCACTGTCATACCAAAAATACCAGTAGCGTTGATTGTGACTTTGCCACCAGAGCCTTTAAAGGCATTGGCGGTGATGTTGCTATTTTCATTGGGAACGGCGACGATGAAGCCCGATGGGGTATTGATGGTGATATTACCGCCATTTCCTTCTTTTTGGTCAGTGCCAGCAGTAGTGGAGATTTGGCTGGTATGACGTAAGATTAACAGGTCTTGCACGTTCAAGGTGATATCTCCGCCATTGCCTGATGCAGTTATAGCTTGAATACTGCCTTTGTTATCAAGACGAATAGAACGGGCTGTAACTGCTATGTCGCCTGAATTACCCTGTCCTATGCTGCCGGTAGCTAATTCAGCACTGTTAGTTATTGAAAGCAACCCTGTGGTGATGTTGATGTCGCCACCTTTACCCACGCCATCAGGTTCCACAACGCTAAATGCACCGCTAGCAAATTCCATAGCACTCCCGTCAAAAGAAACTGTATAGGGGGCATTGATGGCATTGATATTGATACTACCAGCATTTCCGTTTCCCTTAGTTGCAGCACTCAGTTGAGCGCCATTGGTAACCGAGAGCGATCCAGTGGTGATGTTTATGTCACCACCTTTACCAGTGGCATCAGGCTGCACATTGCTAAATGCAGCGCTCAAGAATCCATCAAAAGCAACGGTATCGCGGGCATTAATATTTACATTGCCAGCATCTCCCTCTCCAGCAGTGCCAGCAATTAGTTCAGCTTCATTGGTGACAGCGAGAGAGCCAGTAGTGATGTTAATGTTGCCACCTTGACCTATGGCTCCTGGTTCTACAAGGCTTAACGCAAAGCTTTTATCAAAAGAAACCGTATCGCGGGCATTGATATTGACACTACCAGCATTTCCCTTTCCAGAGGTGCTGGCACTCAATTGAGCGTCATTAGTAACATAAAGCGACCTAGTAAAGATGTTAATGTTGCCACCCTTACCTACAATTCCCGATTCTACAGTGCTGAATGCAGCACTGGCCAAGCCATTAACTTTCCCATCAAAAGAAACGGTATCGCGGGCATTGATATTGACATTGCCAGCATCTCCCTTTCCAAAGGTGCTGGCACTCAATTGAGCGCCATTAGTAACAGAGAGCGACCCAGTGGTGATGTTAATGTCGCTACCTTTACCCACGCCTCCTGGTTCTACAGTGCTGAATGCATTGCTGTTGATTCCATCAAAAGAAACTGTATCGTGGGTATTAATATTCACACTACCAGCATCTCCTTTTCCAAAGGTGCTGGCAGTGAGTTGAGCACCATTGGTAACAGAGAGTGACCTCGCAGCAATATTGATATTTCCACCTTGTATATTTCCATCCTGTCTACTGGCAGTATCTCCCACGCTGCTAACCGCAAAACCTCCATTGAAGGAGACAATATCATTGGCATTAACAATAATGTTGCCAGCATTCCCCTGCCCTCTGGTAAGGCTTTGCAGTTGAGCGCCATTAGTAACAGAGAGTGACCCTGTGATGATATCTATGTTGCCGCCATTTCCAGTGGCATTTTTAGATAAAGTATTTGCAATTGTACTTGAATCTTCAACTCTAATTTTGTTTACAGCACGGAGCGTAATGTCTCCTGCCCGACTGTCAGTAGAACCTAGTCCTGACACTATCCCTGCTAAAATAAGACTTCCTGCCAAAATATCTATATTTCGGGCATTAATAGCAATACTACCGCTGTTCTCCCCAGGTACATATATCTGGGAACGATTAGTTAAAGACACATCTGCTCGTTCTACTTCATCAGAAAAACTCAAGCTTAACAAGTTGCCATCCACACTCAGCCCAACTGTTCCTACTCCTGCCAATCCTCCTAACTCAACTTGCCCACCAAAAGCATTTAATCTGCCACCATTCATGCTTATGTTGCCACCTATTAACAGCAAGCTTTGACCATCTCCAACACGCAGACCAGATGCATTCACGCTTTCTGTAGGATCTAATCCTGCTGGTGCTACTGAGTTATTTTGAATCGGTGCAGCCGTAATTTGATTGAATAGCAAAGCTGAAGGATTGACCGTCAGTAGTGCAGGAGAATTTGGATTGTTAGCATTGAAAAAACCTTGATTGCCAAATTGAATGGCATTTGCGGTCGTTGCCACAAAAGACCCGCCAATATTCAATTGGCCATTTTTGCCAAAAATAATCCCATTGGGATTAAGTAAAAACAGGTTAGCTATACCCGACGTGCGAATTAATCCATCAATGTTTGAAACTGACTTACCCGTTACCCTGCTAATGATGTTCTGAATATCAAGAGCATTATTAAAGAAAGCAGTGCTTGCAGTGGGAACGGAAAATTCCCCAAAGCTGTGGAATAAATTGTCACCCGCTCTAGTTCCTCCTTCAATAATTCTGGTGTTACCTTCTAGTTTGACGGTGGAATTATTAGGTAGAGTGGCATCGGGAGTAATTTGAGCAAAAGCACAATTTGCCCAAAAAGCGATCGCAATTCCCATCCCCACAGAAACAGCAATTGTTAAATCAATGTTAGTTGGTAACGGGATTGTGGTGATGGTTATTTTAGGCTGTGTCATCGCTTTGGCGATCGCTTCAATGCTTTGGCCTAATTTTATTCTGCCAAGAGTAGTGAAAAGTAATAATTTTTCTGAAGAAATACTTAGATAAATAGAAATTCCTCTCCCGATTGGAGTAACGAATTATTGACTACAGGGCATGGCAGAGGGAATAGAAGAACTTTGCACAGATTGAGCCACAAGAATAACATCACCCTTAGCATCGACAATCCATCCTTGAGCTTCTACAATGCGATCGCTAGATTTGGTCATAGATACAGTAGATAATTTATCCGCGATGGTTGTTGCTTGTGGTGGCAAATCTACCCAACCACTAATCACTGCTCGTCCCCGCAACGGTTCATTAGGACTTTGGGGTAATCCACCGCGTCCGGTGGCGATAAAACGACTAGCGTTTTTTCCTCTTCTGGGAGTGCAACCTTGGGCAATTTGTTGGGATGCATCCACGAGATTAGAGGGGAGTTGAATTAAGCCGCGACTGGGGTCAGTATCTGGACTGTTGATAGTTACTTCCCCGCTCACCCCCAATTCTGAACTCGCTGTAATGTCACTGTTTTCGGTTAGGCGTTTTTGCGGCAAAATACCGAAAATACCGTTGGTTGTAATGTCAACTCTACCACCAATCCCTGTAAAGGCCTTAGCGCTGATATCACTATTTTCGTTGGGAACGGCGACAATAAATCTTGAGTTGATATTGATATTACCGCCATTGCCACCTAATTTGTCTGTACCTGCGTTGGTGGAGATTTGACTGTTGCGACGGAGTAAGAGTAAGTTGCTGTTGAGATTGATGTTACCACCGTTACCAGATGCAGATTCGGCGTTGAGTTTACCTTGGTTATCTAAGGTAATTTCGGGTGAGTTGATTTCGATGTCGCCTGTGATTCCTGAACCTGTGGAACTGACAAATAAGCCACTGTTAGCACCGATATTTCCGACGCTGCCAGGAAATTTAGTAACCCTGTGATTGTAATTAGGGTCACTACCGCTAATAATCACTCTGTCAGTAGCATTGACTGTAATTTTACCTGCACGTCCATTGCTTGAGGTAGTAGTAGTGAGTTGTCCGCCACCTGTTGCTTCAAAGACATTTGCATTCACCCTAATATCGCCACCCTTACTATCATTGTAAGTGCGTGCATCTAATAGAGCACCATCTCGTAACTTCAAGGAACCAGCATCAATGATAATATTTCCGCCATTCCCTTCTGTACCTCTATCCACATAGCTAAAAATCGCACTGGAAAAACTATTTTTCACACCAGCAATATCAACATTTTTCACACCAGCAATATCAACTTCCCCAGAAACTTTCACTTTTACATTCCCCGCATCCCCTTTTCCTGCTGGTTGAGTATAATATGCACCACTAGTAATAGTTATCATTTGAGCGCCATCTTGTACTGAGAGGGAAGCAGCATTTATGTCAATATTGCCACCCTTACCCACACCCCCTGCATCCACTTGGGTTAAGATGGCAGCATTACCTGCAAGGGAAACAGCATCTTTTGCAATCACTGTCACATTCCCCGCATTCCCTCGTCCACGAGTTACGGCAGAAAGTTGAGCGCCATCTCGTAACTTTAAGGAACCAGCATCAATGGTAATATTACCTCCCTTGCCTACTGTACCTATTTCTAGATTGCTGTAAATCCCAGTAGCAGTGAAAATGTTACCAGTATAAACAATATCTGCAATATCTACTTCTTTGGTAACTTTCACATTCACATTCCCCGCATCCCCCCTACCTGCTGGTTGAGTATCATATGCACCACTAGTCGCAGTTACTAGTTGAGCCATATCTCTTAGTGTCAGTGTTGCAGCATTGATGTCGATATTGCCACCCTTACCCACACCCCCTGCTGCTACTTCTGCTGTTATACGAGCATCTGCAACGTAAACGGCATCTTTTGCAGTCACTGTCACATTCCCCCCATTGCCCTGTCCAAAAGTTAAGGCTTCAAGTTGAGCGCCATCACTTAGAGAGAAGTCACCAGAATCGATGCTTATGTTACCCCCATTACCTTTTGCTCCTGGTTGCACTAAATTGCGAATTCTGCTTTTAGAACCTGCAATTTTGATTTCCTCGGTAGCATTTAGCGTAATATCCCCAGCAACAATTTTAGGTGTCCCCAAACCTTTAGCAATACCAGCAGATAGCCCACTTCCTCCCAAAATCTCTAAATTGCGGGCATTGATAGCAATATTACCGCCACCAGCAGCTTCTACATACACACGCGCTTGATTGGTAAGCGATACCGAAGCACGAGTCGCATTAAGAGGAAATTTCAAGCTGAAATTATCCTCATTAAAAAGAAGATTGACATTTCCAGCTGCTGCTAACCCTCCTAATTCAACTCTCCCACCATAAGCATTTAACTGGCCGCCATCCATGCTGACATTACCGCCCACTAGCAGCAAACTTTGACCATCTCCGACTCGTAAACCAAATGCATTAAAACCAGCAGGATCTATTCCTGCTGGTGCGACTGAGTTGTTTTGAATCGGTGCAGCAGCAATTTGATTGAATAGTAAAGCGGAAGGATTAACTGTTAATAATGGGGAAGGAGTCTGAGAATTCGTTGCACTAAATTCCAACCCATTGCCAAATACAAAAGAATTTGCCGTACTTGCCACAAAGGAACCTGCCACATCTAGACGTGCATTATTCCCAAATAAAATCCCATTGGGATTAAGAAAAAACAAATTTGCACCACCATCTACCCCTAAAGTGCCGAGAATATTCGAGATATTACTTCCCGTCACCCGTGTGAGAATATTGGAGATTCCCGTAGGATTGGTAAAATAAGCTCGTTGAGATTCTCCGACATTGAATTCCTGGAAACTATGGAACAGGTTCGCACCGCGAATTGCACCACCATCAATCCGGTCAGCCGGAAGTCCTTTAATATTGACATTGGGAGTAATTATTGAAGAGCGATCGCCCAATGTTCCATCAGGCGTAATCTGGGCTAAAGCGTGATTTTCACAACAAAATATGACATGAGCAAGCACTCCAGTAATGCTAAAAACTCTTAATAAACCTAAGAGCCAATTCCTTTTTCCACAGATTGCCATATCATAACCAGCCTCGCCTGCTTATTTTTTATCTGTGAATATGCAATTAATCACGCCACGGTTTCGAGCCACATCTTCAAATGTTTTCAGCTAACCGTCGTGATAGATTTTCCTACAATTAATTTCAGCAGATATTGTAACTAGATAAGAGTAAAGTTTTTAAAACTTAAAATTAGGTAATGGTTCGCAAAAGAAAAAGGTTACAAATCAGTAATCAACCTCGCCTTACGGAGGAAAAATTGCAGCACAGTTTCTTCACGGGAAATAATATCAACCCTACCCTCCATACCCAATTGAATGTGACACTGGTTTTTCCCTTTACCTAAAACCAAAGTTTCCGGTTCAATAGTCACTTGATAAAAAGCACCAGTTGCAGTAGCTTTTGGGCTAGTAGTCCCATTCATCGATGTATTTGTGCCATTCTTTTGAGGAGCGATCGCATCTGGAGAAATCGTCTGCACTTGACCATTCAGAGTACCATAATCTGGGTAGGGGCAAGCGCTGACTCGCATTTGGACTTTTTGACCAATTTTTAACTTACTTTGATCTTCAGATGCCACGGCAGCTTTCAAAACTTGAGGTGCATCAGTGGGGACAATTTGCAATACTTCCTCGCCAGCACGCACAGTTTGACCTGGGTTTCGCAGATTGAGTTGGGAAATGATACCATCGGCGGTAGCTGCGATCGCAGTTTGAGCTAAATTTATTTTGGCTTGTTTGAGTTCGCTAGTATCACGCTCTAACTGCTTTTCAACTTCAATCCGTTGCTTAACTAAAGCTTGGCGTTCCTTCTCTAATGTTGCTTTGTTACTTTCCCCTCCGGCTTTTTCTTGAGCAATTCGCTCAGTAGCAACAGTTACTGCTGCATTACTTGGATTTACAGCAACTTGGGCGCGTTGTCTTCTGGCAATCACAGCAGATACCGCTTGTTGTAACCGTTCAATTGTCTGTTTTTGCGTCTCCACTGCTGCTTGTTGCGCCTTTACCGCTTGCTCTTGCTGTCTGGCAGATAATTGTGCTTCTTCTAATTGATCTTGAGATAGCGCCCCTTGGTTGGCTACACTCTCATATCGCTTCTGTTTTGACTGGGCTACACCCAAAGCAGCTTCAGCAGCATGGAGATTTGCTTGTGTTGTTTTTAACTGTGCTTCCCCAGCCAGCAATTCTTTTTCAGCAATTTTGACGTTGGCATCAGCTTCTTGAAGTTCAGCAACAGTGGTAAGATTTTTATCTTGATACTCCCGACGGCGGCCGCTCAATTCGGCTTGGGCGCCAGTAATAATCCGGTTAAGGCGGTCAGTTTCAGCTTGAATCTGGATATTAAGGGAACTAATCTGGGCATTAATTTGCACTAGTTGTAACTGAGATTGTTGAATGCTAGTTTGCAATTGGCTTTTTTTGGTTTGCAAACGGGAGTCATCGATAGTTGCGATCGCATCTCCTTTTTTGATAAGTTGATTTTCTTTGACATAAATGTGCATAACCTGACCTTCAGTCGCCGCTTGCACAATTCGCAATTCACCCGCCGGACGCACAACCGCCTGTGCTTGAACTGTAACCTTATACTTACAAATTGCAGCAAGTGGCGCAGCTAATCCGAGAACGCAGAGAATAAACATTCCGCCCCATGTTGTCCAACGAGTAATTGGTGGGAGGAATTCGTTTGTTTGAATTGGGGGGAGAAAATTTGTGTTGCTAACCATGATGTAATATGAATAAACCGCAGAGGCACAGAGAACACGGAGAAAGAGAAAACAGAGATTTTTACAACTGCTAAACGAATTGCTATCTTAATTAATGGTGGCAGTTTTACCGTTACGGTGAACTGGAGAAGATGTCAGCGCCAAGGCATTCTGAGAGGGGAAAATATCATCTAAGAAGTCTAAATGTTCACCAGGTAAAGAGCGCAATTCTTCTGGTGTACCTTGGATTTTTAAGCGTCCTTGTTCTAAAAATACAATTAAATCTGCTCTCTGTATTACCTTGGGACGGTGACTAATTAAAATAGTCGTTTGATTGTGACGATGGGATAAAAGTCTATCTAATACTTGTCTTTCGCTTACTGGGTCGAGTGCGCCTGTGGATTCATCTAAAATTAAGACTGCTGGCTGAGTAACTATGGCTCTGGCTATGGCTAATCTTTGGCGTTGTCCACCGGAAAGATTTGCCCCAAATTCTCCTAAAACAGTTTGATATTTATCAGGGAGTTTGCTAATAAATTCATCTGCACCTGCAATTTGACAAGCTTTGACAATTTCTTCAAAACTAATATGGGGATAGCTAAACTGAAAGTTATCAATAATAGAACGACTCCAAAAGTGGGGTTCTTGAGGAACTAATACCACTTGTTGACGTAGACATTCTAAGGATAGGTCTTGCTGATTATAAAAACCATAACGAATATTGCCAGACTCGACTTTATATAAGCCAGTCAGCAATTTCGCCAGGGTACTTTTACCACAGCCAGATTTGCCAATTAAAGCAATAACTTTACCGCCAGGAATAGTTAAGAAAAAATCTTGTAGGAGGTCAACTCTACCTGCGTGATGAAAGTTAAGTTCAGTGCAAGTAATATCTGCATTCCCAGGAATTTGTGCCCAAGGCTTTTTAAAGTCATTTTCGGATTCTGGAGTAGCATCAATCACTTCTGTCATCCGTTGAAGGACTATCTGGGCTGTGATAAACTCATCTACTAAGCCGATGGCAGCACCTAAGAATCCCAGAAAGTTGCCACTCATGCCGTTATATGCCATTAATTGACCGATTGTTAAGGTGCGATTAATGACTAAATAGCTACCCATCCAAAGGATGCCAATACTAATGAAGGTGGAAAGAATACCAGTAACTGTACTGCTATACAGTCCCAGTTTCATCATACTCCAGCCCAAGTTGGCAAGACGACCATAATTCCCTTGGTATTCTGACCAAGCTTGGGGAGTGGCTTGGGTAGTTTTTAATACTTGAATGCCGCGAAATGTTTCTACCAAAAAACCTTGGTTTTCTGTACCAGAAACAATCAGATTTCGGGTTTTCTGGCGCATCGCGGGTAAGAAAAGCAGGTTAACACCCGTGACAACTATAAATGCAACTATGGAAGCGAGAGTTAGTTCCCAACTGTAAAAGAGCATAAAACCCAAGGAAATTACAGCAATAAAGAATTGACTGGGTAATCCCAGGACAATTTGGGAAACTAAGTTATTGATGGCTTTGACATCGGCAATGCGGCTGACAACTTCTCCACTGCGTCGTCCTTCAAAGTAGGATAGGGGTAAATGTAAGAGTTTGCGTCCGTATTCTAGAATTAGTCCTAATTGCAATCTTTGACCAAAGTGACCAATGAGGTGAGATTGGACTAAACTAATGGCGCTTCTAATTAAGTTCATGGCGATAACGCCAATGGCGACGGTGGTTAGTAGTTGGGTATCACCTCGTACTAAGACATCATCGGTGAGGAGTTGCATCATGAAGGGAGATGCCAAAGAAAGTAGTCCAATGGCGATGTTAATGGCGATCGCTTGGGCGAGAATAGAACGATAAGGCCAAACCCGTTGCAGATATCTTCCCAAACCGCCAATTTTATCTGATTCTTGTTGATAAAAACGACTGTCGTCTGGGGTCAGTAGTAACATGACGCCATTACCCCAACCTACCATTAACTCTTGACGGGTAAGGTAACGAATACCAACACCAGGGTCGGCGATGACGTATTTTTTGCCTTTTTGCCCGTATAATACGACCCAGTGGTAGCCTTTCCAGTGGATAACTGCTGGTAGGGGAGCTTGATCTAATTGGTCGATTAATTCGGGGCTGGCTTTAACTTGGCGGGCGTTGAATCCTAGTACTTCTGCACCCCGCTTCAATCCCAGCAAGGATGTTCCTCTAGAACCTGTACCTACGGCTTCGCGGACGCGGTTGAGGGTAAATGTGCGTCCGTAGTGTTTGGCAATGGTCGCAAGACTTGCTGCACCGCAGTCTTCTTCACTGTGTTGGAGGACTATTTGGTATTTCATTTTCTCGTGTGATGATTGGCGAGAAAATACAATCGAGTCTTGTGACCCGATTGTATTAAGTGTTTATTTTTTCCATTCAGATTTTTGACTGTTTGGGGTATAGTCAAAAGTAGTTGGTAAGAGCGATCGCTTGGCAGTCCCTCAAGACGCACCGATGGCGATCGCTCAAAGATGTCTACCCCACTCTTTACTATTAGGTCTAACTGAGTAGGGACTCCTTAGGATGTCAGACAACCAGTTCAGTTAAGCTTCGTAAAATTCATATCTTCTTCCTGGTGCTAGCTCCTGAGTCTGATTTTGTACCCCTGGTAGCAGTAGACTAAGATCCCAACTTGCTATAGCTATTGGATCTAGACCTAGAAAATCTGAAACTTGCCCTGGGGCAATGGGAAGATTACTGCCAGCGCTAGGATCATCATAGGCTAAGTCATAGAACAAATTGTACTTAGTGCTATTTGTTATTTGAAGAACCGTCGGGTTGGCCGCAACACGCTGGAAATCTCCTTTGAATGCGATAGGCACGCTGGCCCTAGCTGGACCGGCATCTCTAATTAAAACTATATACTTTCCTCCCTCAAGAATTGCTCCTTCTTCGGGAGTTAATTCGGTGAACAGTTGTTCTTGACTAACAACAGAAGAGTTAGAACTAGAGGTCATGCTGTAGATATTTAACATGGTTTTTCTCCTTGTTTAATTAGGTCATGCAGAGATAATTAGGTAACTTTTAAAAAGTTGCATATTTGTGGAATAAATTTGCGGCTGTAACTATGGAAATTTTGTTCTGTATTTGACGAACTTATTCAATGATTCCGCTAGTCCCCAAAGAAAGCATCTTTTTAGTCTTACTTACTAAATCAACTTCTCTGCATATCACTCTCTACGATGACTTTTAGTCTTTATGCACTGAGATCGGAACTATTTTGAAAAAAATTGCAAATCATTATGCATAATAAAATCGGGGCAAATACCCCGATTTTATTATGTGCCTAGCTTTTTAGCTCAGATTTTTGAGTAGTTATGTTAAGCCCAAAATAATAGTTTCCTGGACTTAGTGTGGTGACGTAGCCGCCACGGTTCCAACTTCCTGCTTTTGTGTTAAGAGTGACGTAGCCACCCATATAATCATCGAAAGGGTCTTTGTCGTAAAGTTAAGACTATATCAAGAGCCTTCAATTTGGTCAACTCTTTCTGCGGCTTACTATAGAGCAGTCTAGTCTTTTCGGGAAACTATGGTATTAGGAATACAGCCTAGCTGAGGATTAAGAGGTGGTAACGCTGGTATCCAACCAGGGGGACAGCCAGGATGAGGCAAAGGAAAAAGTAATACTTTTTGCGGTGCTGACTGTCCGCCTCCCACACACTCAGCAGTTTGATTGTCCAGTTCTTCAAATAAATTCAAGTCTTCTACTAAGAGGCTTTTGCTTCTCATTTTTCTAGTCTCCTTTTACTTGAGATTCTGTTTTGCGGGTTTGAACCCCTTCACTTTGGTTATTGGAGTAGTGTTTGCTGATTTATGCACTTGTTCACCGATAATGTTCTCATCCGATAGCTAGCAAAGAAAGTCTTTACGAGGACTTTTAGTGTGTAGGTTGGGTTGAGGAACGAAACCCAACATTTCCGGGGCTGTTTCCTTCCTATCGAGGTATTGAGCAAACTTTTCAGAGCGGACATAGCCCTTGCTGGCACTCAGGGCCACGACTAATGTGCGTATCATAAAATACCTGTACTGCTGTATAACTGTAACGGTCGAGCTTCTGCAAGTAATTCCAAGCAGTCAGTGCAATTGCCGTGTCGAGGTTTAACCGTGGTGTGACGATAATACGTCCGTTAAACTTGCTCAAAGACCGCGCCTGCTGCCATAGCTGAACCAACTCTTGACCTTTAATTTGATTAGGGTTATAGCTAATAATCACACCACCGTGTTCCAAATTGTGTACTAAAAATTCATCAGCAGGTGGATATATGTAGATGCCCCACGGTGCTGGGTACGGGTAATGTGGGCCGGAGGTTGGTGGATTTGAGTTATAGCTGAATAATTTACCTACTTCTATATGTTGTTGCCCCAAATCTGGGAAACGGATTCCGGGTAGTAGAGTACCAGATTTTAGCCCTGGCAACGGTGATTTTAATTTTGTTACTGCAAAAGGTTCGATTAAGCCATTCCACTGTAGTGTGGAATTCCTCATTGAACTAGAAGTTGAAGTAGTACTCGGTTGTGAAGAAGATTCATGAGAACTCCCAGGCAGGTTTCCAAATAGTAGAGTTATGGCGATCGCCAAGACCAGGCGAAATACTAACAAACCTGATTTAGCAAGTTGAATTTTCATATAAAGTCTGCTCAAATGATAGGGGAAAATTTATGTATTTTCAAATCAACTAATCAAAGTCGAATCTTTGGTGTTTGTTGCAAAAAAATTACATTTGCAAACCTCTACTTTATTCTGCAACTTGAGCCATTATTTTTACACAGCATATCGAGTTTTTGTTACAAATGTTTGAAGTTTGTACTGTTACGGTCACGTTAAGTTTTAAGACACACTTTTAGCTTACTTATATGCTGTGCAAAGCTTACCCAAAAACGTGATCCACATTAGCTTTAATGTTAGTAAGGTGCGTTATGGACGTTAGTCCATAACGCACTGAAAATCTAGGATGGTGCGTTAGTTTCGGATATAACACACCCTACTAGCGTGTCAAGGCTAAAATGTTGCAATAAATTTTCTTGTGGAGTGGACATCTTGTCATTAGTGTCAACAAAAGCCTTGAAATAGCTTCACTGTTGGCTTCATCACCCGCCTGGAACTGAAGTTCCAGGCTAACAGTTCAAGTCTACTGAAGTAGACTAAAGATTTTTGCACAATTGAGTCATCTTTTAGATGACTTTCGCTATTCTTCTTGGAACTTCAGTTCCTTGCGGGACATCGGTTTTACGTTAAGTTGACACCAATGACATCTTGTCCGCCCCGGACGGGTGAGACACCCATCCCACAAGAGTTTTTCTAATGCACTATTTAATGCTAGACACGCTACTAAAAAATAGGATTTGGGGTAATTAAATTATTTGTATGCACCCCGTAGCTTCAAAAGCAGGACTGTGTGGAATGGATGAATCAGCTTCGGACAGGCTCGATTGTTTTTGATATTAAGTTGCAGCCTGGTTCGCGGATCTCGTCGTATACAATTGTGGCTTGGTTACAATTGAGATTTTTTGATTGTTTAAGCCTGTATTGTAGTAACTAAATTACAATTGAGACCGTTTTTACTACACTCTTGTAGAGCATTGGCTTCTGCTGCCCCTTTGTCTGTATTCCATGCCCAACCGTAGGCTAAATTGGAGGCTCGCGCTAAAGATGCCCAAGCATTTTGAACCCAAACTGCAACAAAACAGTCTCCTAGTCCAGAAGAACTCTCACATTCTCTCAAAGCTCTGTTCTCAGCAGCAGTGCGGTTGGAGTAGTTGAAAGACCAACCCGCGGCCCCATTGCCTGGGGAATAGGCGATCGCACCAAATTCGTCAGCACCACCACAACAAGCAGCAGATTGTTGCGGAGTTAATTCAGTAAATAGCCGTTCGTTTGTGGTCATTTTGTCGATGGTTAACATGGTTTTTTTCCTTTTTTAACTCATTGATATTCTCTTGAAGCTACGGGGCTGATTGAGTCAGTTTAATTCACCTTGCTTGCACCTTTTTTGTAGTACTTACTAAAACACGATTCACTAATAAACATGAGATTAAGAAACCCAGTTTTAATGTTGTTTACAATCAAATATTCTTTGTTGTAACCCAACGAAATCTGGTTTTTTCCTCATAGTCCTGAATACTGAATCGGTGTTATAGGTGAATCTCTGTCCTAGAATTGTTTACGACGACTTTTAGTCTTTATGCACTCAGATCGGAACTATTTTAAAAAAAATTGCAAATCATTATGCATAAAAAAATCGGAGCAAGTGCCCCGATTTTCTACTGTATTCAGCTTTTTAGCTCAGATTTTTGAGTGGTTAACTCTTTGATCTAAGGAACAGCTAGTCTTAAAACGCAGAGAATAAACATTCCGCCAAAGGTTGTGCATTGCTTTTGTGAAGAGTAGAGAATGAAGGAAATCTTTGGCTCATTCCCTTACTCTTTATTGATTTCAACGGCTGTCCTGACTTAAATTAGAGTATAGCTTGTCCAAGTTTATATCCAGCCTTGGCTCCAATCTTGGTTCCCTTCCAGATGTCAGTGTCCAAACCTAATGCACCACCAATAGCACCAACAGTAGCACCAACAGCGCCTCCGACAACTCCCACAGCAGCGCTACCAACATCTTCCACTACGTCAGTAGCTGTGTCTACGACTTTGTCAACGATGTCGCCAATGCCCCAACCGCCATTGATGGCAGCTGCTTCTTGAGGGATTAATTCAGTGAACAATTGTTCATGCTGATTGTCTTTCATGTTTTTCTCCTTGATTAAAATTGACTTAAGTTTCTTAAAAAGAAGTTTTTCCCCAGGTAGAGGAATAAGTAATGAGGCAGTAATCAAATGCCCCATGCAGAGATAATTGGATAAATTTTAATTCACCTTATTTGCACTTTTTTGTAGTACTTACTAAATGAATCTCTCTGCATATCACTCTTTACGACGACTTTTAATTTTTATGCACTTGGATGAGAAACTTTTGGAAAAATCTGTAAAGTCCTTACGCAGCAAGGAATTAGCTTTTGTCCCTATGGCTGTATAATTGTAATCAGCTATGTTTCAAACAGCGGCAAGTATTCCATGCAACCCCGACAGGGCATTGTTGAAATCTTTTCTACCTTTGTGCAATTTGATGTAGATCAATTTAGTGGTTGGGCAACAGATGCCAAACTGCGACGCAGTATGAAAGTTTGCCTGGAGTCGTCAACTGAGAAATCAGATACCTTTTGGGCACTTTACTGGTATAGAGTTTGGCAGACTGAATCTAGTGCTGTGGCACTTGCACATCTTTCTGCTTATTTACAAGAGGTGTGCTACTGGACTGCCAGAAAATTTGCCCTCAACTTTCCCACGCAGTCGTCTGTAGCAGATTGTTTTCAGCTGGCGATCGCTCATATTAACAAAATCCTCAAAAATTTCAACCCTCAATACAGTTCGCATTTAAAAGCCTATGCAGAATTAACTTTTGAATCGATTATCAAAGATGCACTGCGCTTACATCGGGAAGCAGACATTTGCTCAGACTGGGCATTGCTGCATAAACTCAGCCGCAAACGACTAGTGCAGTCATTACAAAATGCCGGATTTAACGCCGAAAGCATCGAGAGTTATGTTTTAGCCTGGGAATGCTTTAAGGAACTCTACACAGGTGATAATACAAAAATTCGTCAACTGACCAAACCAGATGCTCGGACTTGGGAGGCTATTAGTAATCTTTATAATGCAGAACGTTTCAGCCGATTGAGTTCGCCCACCGCCGCAATCAACCAGCAAACCATAGAAACCTGGGTATTATCTGCTGCTAAAGCTGCACGTACTTTCCTGTATCCTAAGTTGGTTTCCGCAGACGCTCCCCTCAAAGAAGATGAGGGTAATTTATTAGATATATTACCTGTAGATTTGCAAACATCTTTACTAACTGAAATTATTGAGCAGGAAGAAGCTGTGAATATGCGATCGCATCAAGCTCAGTTAAACCAAGTTTTGTCCCAAGCGATCGCTGCACTAGATACTGAGTCCCAAAAAGTACTACAAGCTTACTACGTTCAACAACTGACTCAACAAGAAATTGCTGCACAGCTAGAAATTAAGCAATATACTGTTTCTCGTCGCCTGAGCAGCATGAAAAAGTCATTGCTTCTGACTCTGACGCAATGGAGTCAAAACACCTTGCATATTTCCCCTAAATCCGACGTAGTGGATGCCATAAACACAAGTTTAGAGGAATGGCTTAAAGTTCAATATAGCCATACCCAGATTCAATCAGTAGACAAGAAATAATTTTGTCTCTCCCCTCTCCCTAACACGGTCTTGATATGAAGACATTCTAAAATAATTTATGTTGAACCCACCTGCCCCATTCACTATTGACTCACAGCATTTATATTTGGAAATTACTCAATTTCCAGAAGTGCAAGAACAACCATACTCAACAGCTGGTGCTTGTCAACGTGGGTGGATAAATCAAAAATGCTTGCAAGCATTTTTGCCTTGGTTCCAGGAGGAAATTGCTCCCACCGCCAGAGTTTATCCTAACAGTGCGGCATTGCCGAGTTTTTGGGAAGTAGTCAATGGCACAGCTATTACTTTCGATCGCGATCGCCTGGTATTAATTCCCACCCTGGCGATGGATGACGATGAGTTACGCGTACCGCAAGAATGGGTAGATATACCAGAGTGGGTTGCTGACTATTACATAGCAGTACAAGTTAATCCTGATGATGGCTGGATGAAGATTTTTGGCTACACAACTCATCAAATTCTGAAAACAAAAGGGGTTTACGATGCTGGCGATCGCACTTACAGCTTGGAAAGTGAAGATTTAATTCCAGATATTAATGTGCTGTGGGTTACACGCCAACTTAATCAGCCAGAAGCCTTACGTGCTGAGATTGCACCTTTAGATCCGATTGGCAAAATTCAGGCAGAAAACCTTTTAGAAAGATTGGGCGATCGCGATGTGAAATTCCCACGTTTAGCAGTTCCATTTTCACTCTGGGGTGCGCTCTTGGCACATAGCGGTTGGCGAAAAAAGTTGTATGAACTGCGTCAGGGTTTACTCATACAGTCGTCAATTCCGCAATGGTTACAGACAGGAGTAGCCAATTTAGTTCAACAGTGGGGATGGGAAAAAAGAGAATTCGTTGTGGTAGCTGTCGGAATGCGGAGTGCAGAACCAGTTCTCGGCTTGTCTCGGCAAATAATCATTGCAGAGCAAACATACGAGTTACGCATTTTCCCAAAAAGCGCTTCTGAGGATTATGTTTGGCGTTTTGAATTGCGAAGTACAACTCTTGATGGTCAAATTCCGGCTGGGTTTAAGCTCCGATTACTAACGGAAGACTTACAAGCTTTTGAAAATAATCAAGATACGGCAACAACTGCTGTAGATATGTTGTATTTAGAAGTAATTTTGGAACTAGGAGAAGGATTAGTTTGGGAAATAGAACCCACACCTGAAGACTATGAACGAGAGATTTTGCGGTTTTAAATGTTACCTTCAAAAATCTTCATGTTTAGCCTCTATTATTTACTCTTAAACTGAATTTAACTACACACAGCAACCTATTTAGCAAGCCCTATGTAGCAGGGTGTAAGGGCACGGCAGTGCCCATTGGTGTCAATTTAACGTGAAACCCCCTTGGTGACAACGTTTTGCCCTCACCCCAGCCCCTCTCCCTTGGGGCTACGGTGTACACACAAGTCTTGCCGCAACCAATGAATCTCGCTGTGTGTTCTATCCCGCCTCGGAATCAATTCCGAGTCTCATAGCCCAAGTCCACTGAAAGTGGACTAAATCATTAATTCAGTCCACTTTCAGTGGACTTTCGCTATCAGCCCAGAAATAAATTTCTGGGCGGGATGTCAGTGAGTGTAACAGTTTCACTCTCACAAAAACGTGGGTAGAGGCTTTTGGGTTCTGTGTACACCGTAGCTCCCTTGGGGAGAGGGGAGCTAGACATTCAATTCCCCTTCTCCCAAGGGAGAAGGGGTTAGGGGATGAGGGCGTGAGGGATTTGTAAAACGCCTGTCTGATATAGTTTTCGGCTTAAGTTTACACAAATGATCAGTGCCGTGCCCCTACGGGCATACTCAACATCTAGGGAGAACTAGCTGTGGACAAGTTAATCATCTTAAAGTTAGGGGAGGGAAACTTTGAACAAGGGTTTACCGTGACTCTACAGATTGGCGATGAAAATGTCCGCCCGACTGTGGAAATCACAGGTGAGCTTCCCCCCAACCCAGGAATTCTCCGCGATTATCATCGTTGGCAATCTATTTATCGTAATTTAAAGTTGCCATCTCGTCCCATTGGTCTACCTAAAGAACTTAATCAAGTTCCCAGTCTAGAATACTGCCAGCAGGTGAGTGAGGAATTTAAAGTAAGTTTTAATACTTGGCTTGCTTCCGATTCCTTTCGTTCCATCCGCGAGAAATTGTTAGAAAAACTCATGCTTGCGGATAATATTCGGGTGCTTTTACAAACCAAAGACCTGCGATTACAGAAATTCCCCTGGCATCTTTGGGATTTGCTAGAACGCTATCCCCAGGCGGAAATAGCCCTGAGCGCTCATGCCTACGAACAAGTCAACCTTAACCGCATAGCAACTACATCCGACAAAGTAAAAATCTTAGCGATTTTGGGTAACAGTCAAGGTATTGATACCAAAGCAGACCAGGCGCTACTTAATTTGTTACCCAATACAGATATCACTTTTTTAGTTGAACCACAATGCCTTGACCTTACTGACCAGCTATGGGAGCAGAATTGGCAGATTCTATTTTTCGCCGGACATAGTTCTACCCAGGAAACGAATCAAACAGGAAAAATCTACATCAATCAAACAGAAAGTTTAACAATTAGCCAGTTAAAGTATGCCTTGAAAAAGGCAGTAGAACGAGGTTTACAACTAGCGATTTTCAATTCCTGTGATGGCTTGGGATTGGCATGGGAGTTTGCAGATTTACATATTCCTCAAATTATCGTGATGCGAGAGCCTGTACCCGATCGCGTGGCGCAGCAGTTTTTAAAGTATTTTTTGGAAGCTTTCACGCGGGGAGGCTCTTTGTATTTAGCCGTAAGGGAAGCACGAGAAAGGTTACAGGGACTAGAAAACCAATTTCCCTGCGCTACATGGTTGCCTGTCATCTTTCAAAATCCGGCTGAGATGCCGTTGAATTGGGGGGAATTGTTTAGAAATACACCCAATTCAACGGCATCTTTGTCTCAAACCACGCCTGTTAGAGGAACCACAAATCGGCTTGGCTTCTCATCGATCTTACTGGCGAGCATAGTAGTAACTGGAATATTAATCGGGGTAAGGTATTTGGGTGTGCTGCAACCATTAGAGTTAAGTGCATTTGATCAACTGGTACGCTTGCGTCCTCCTGAAAAACCAGATTCACGCCTACTGATTGTCACTGTGACTGAAGAAGATGTCCAGGCGCAAAAATCGGAAAAACCTCAAGGTTCGTTGTCAGACAAATCACTTGCCCAACTGTTAGAAAAATTAGAGGCATATCAACCACAAGTTATTGGTTTGGATATATACCGAGATTATCCAGTGGATAAGGATTATCCAGCATTGGCAGCAAGGATGCGAAAAAGCGATCGCTTTGTCGGGGTGTGTCAACTCAGCGATTCTCAAGCAGGAAAACCAGGTGTAAAACCACCCCCAGAACTTTCTTCACATAGTCTCGGTTTTAGCGATATTGCCATCGATTCAGATAATGTTGTGCGTCGCCATCTGTTAGCATTAACTCCTGCGCCCTCATCTCCTTGTACTGCGCCCTATGCCTTGAATGTTCAACTTGCGCTGCGTTACCTGTATACGAAAGGAATTCGGTTGCAATTTACCCCTGATGGCGCGTGGCAATTAGGGAAGGTGAAATTTAAACCAATAGAAGCTCATACCGGAGGTTATCAAAGGGTTGATGCTTTGGGACACCAAATTTTATTAAATTATCGTTCTTCTCCTTCACCAGAAGCGATACCTTCGGCAGGCTTCGCCAACGCACCAAGTATGACCTTACAACAAGTGCTAAGGGGTAAGCTAAATGCCAATGCAGTCAAAGATAAAATAGTCATTATTGGCACAACAGCAGAAACTTTTGGTGATTACTGGTTAACTCCCTACATCACTCCTCAAGGAAAATTACAGGCAATACCAGGAGTATTTTTACAAGCCCAAATGGTCAGTCAACTGCTCAGTGCTGCTTTGGACGAAAAACCTCTGTTGTGGACTTGGCCGCTTTGGGGTGAGGTAATTTGGATTTGGGGTTGGTCTTTTTTAGGCGGTTTGTTTACTGCTTATCTGCACCGATTCATTTACTTAACCTTGGCAGGAGGAATAGCGATTCTCAGTTTATACGTTAGCTGTTTTATATTTTTAATTGTATATAGTTGTTGGGTTCCCCTGATTCCTGCTATGTTGGCTTTAGTAGGTAATAGTTTAATAGCTACAACTTACTTAAACATAAAATTTAAAAATTCATAATAACGCCCATTTGAAGCATGAAAATCGCCGTTCAGCAGACAGTAGTTAGGAGGTTTTATGAAAAGCCATTTGCAAAAAATACAATTAATCGCTGCATTGGGAATGACTTTGTTGGGAATTATCGGCTATTCTCCCATGATTTCGATGACACCAGTTGCGGCTACTCCTAAGAAATTTTCGCCTCCTCCGCCTCCTCCAGACAGGGGTGCAGCAGGCGATCGCGGAGGGGCTGCAAGTCGTGGTTGTAGTGTTGGGAATCAATCTATAGTTGCACTTGTACCTGTATACAAAGAGATAGTCAATCAAGGACAAACAGAAGCTATTGCTGTTACTAAAGTTTGGGGACTGACGAATCAGGAATATCCAACTTTTTGGTTTTTTGTCCCCTATCAAAAATCTCTAATTGATTCCATTGAGTTTGTTATCAAAGATGAGTCAAGTAAACAAAGTCAAACTTTTTACCGAACAATAGTAACAATACCAGAAGTACCAGGAATTATTAGCATTCGCTTAAACGCAAATACTCCCTCATTGCAAGTAGACAAGATGTATCACTGGTTTTTCAAGATAAAAGTCATTTGTAATCCACAACAACCTCCAAAACGAGAGTATGTGGAAGGATGGGTGCAACGGGTTAATCCAAATCCTAAATTAGTAGATAGCTTGAAGCAAGCAACTCCTCAGCAACGGCTAAACCTTTATGGCGAGAATGGTATTTGGTACGATGCCTTGACTACTTTGGCTGAATTGCGTCTTAGCAAACCTGAAGATCCAACTCTAGCGATGGAGTGGATGAATTTGCTTAAATCGGTAGATTTAGAGAATTTAGCTAAACAACCCCTTATAAAATGTTGTCAATCTAATACAAAGCAGTTAGGGGTGAAAGGCATCACCGTGCCAAAATAAGCTTGTTATTAATTCCTTTTATTGAGAATCGAAATTTCACTTAGACTCGGTAAAAAAATATGACTGTTTCCACAAATTAGGTAAAAATTTACTCTATTTCAAGGGACAAATTCTCCGTAAAAACCCTTACATGACAGTTAGGGTGCGGAATGTGGGTAATATTGATTACTCAACAGTTATAATTATTGAATAACTTTTTCTTAACTTTCTTAAATTTCTTGAATACCTGAGAATAATTACTACTTAACTGTCTTAACTGACCTTGAAAATATATTTAATTACTGATATATCTGTACAGGGTAAGTGCATCTCAAACCCTATTGACACGGTAGTTTTGGGGTTCACCCAAAGCACAAATAAGTTCAAAATTACTACACTTAGCCAAGGGGTGGGATTGACATTTTTGTCTTTATATGAATTGAAAACATAAAAAACTGTTTGAACCATGTTTTTTCAATCATTTACGACAATTCGTCCGATTTTGAATGAAAAATTGATATTTAGATAAAGCTTTAAGCTTTTTGTCTGTATCAAGAGCTACAAAATTAGATGCCCTTACCCTGTATATCTGTAATGGAAACACCAATTTACTTTAAGGGAAACTCTATGCCTACAAACACAGCCAAAACAGTGGATGTCTTAGCGATACCATTCTTTGCGCGTTTCTTGGAAGAGCAAGCTACTGAAGGAACAGAGGTTCCTTGGACTTACAAGTTTCCTTCAGATTTGGAAGATAAATAATTTATTCTTTTACATCTGAAAATACCTTTATTATCGGAAAGATACCTCGTAATTTGCTGAATTCTAATTTATATAGAGTAGCAGTTATCAAATAACTGAAAATTACTCATAGAAACGCGATCGCTTTCATCTTACCTTGTCCATAACATGGAGGTGATTGCTTTTTCTAGCTACCTAAATTCTTCAAAAAGTTTGGGTTATAGAAAGCAGTTATTTTGCTATTAATTAATAGCTATCCCTAAAATAATTATAAAAAATATCTATGCACCTGTTTCGTGACGTTGTTTTATTAATCACCCACAGTGGTGATTTATTCACAATAGATAGAGTGGCAGAAGCCTTATCAAAAAAAGGGGTGCAACCATTTCGTCTAGATACTGATAAGTTTCCTCTAGAAGTGCAATTAACAGCACATTTTGAGAAGTCTAAAAGCTACCACACTATAGAATGTAACAACTGCTCTATTAGCACAGAGCAGGTGCAAGGTGTATGGATGCGCCGTATTTGGGAACCAAAACTGAGTCAAGAATTAGCGCCAAAGTTCCGAGAAGCTTGCGTTAGAGAATCACTTGCAACTTTAGATGGTTTTTGGGACAGCCTGAAGGCAGCTACGTGGGTAGATAATTTAGAGCGGATAGATTATGCAAGTAACAAGCTGCGTCAACTGCGGATTGCGTCTGAAGTAGGTTTTGTTATTCCCCAGACTCTTGTTACCAACAAAGCCCAAGCAGCACGAGAGTTTTTCGGGCAAGTCAACGGCAAAATGGTAAGCAAGCTCTTAACTACTCTTTCCCGCAGTATGGAAGCTAACTCTTCGTTTTTTCTGTATACCAGCACCGTCAAGGAAGAAGACTTACAAGATGCCGAATCACTGCGCTATTGCCCAATGGTTTTTCAAGAGCAAATTCCAAAGCAACAGGAATTACGGGTAGTGTATGTGAATGGTAATGTATTTGTGGGGGCGCTAAATGCAGATGTGTATGCGGGAGCCAAAGTTGATTGGCGTAAACCAGGTGTTGAGGTTGGCGCATGGCAACACCACCAGCTTCCTGATGAAGTAGTTCGTCGTCTCAAAGCCTTTATGGAGAAATTCGGGCTGTTGTTTGGTTCTTTAGATTTCATCGTCACACCATCAGGGGAATACGTTTTTTTGGAAATCAACCCTCTGGGGGAGTGGGGAATGCTGGAAAAGGATTTAGACTTACCCATTGCAAGTGCGATCGCAGACGCCCTACTTCAAAGAAAGAATGAATAATCAAAAATTCAATATTTGATATTAGCCTGCGGCAAGCCACCCAAAAGGCGTCTACATACTTCACACTTCATACTTTTTATGACCGTATTAATAGTCACGTTTAGTAAAGACAACGAAAGCATTCCTCTAGTCATTAAAGAAATTGAGGCTAGGGGAGAAAAAGCATTTCGGTTTGACACAGACAGATATCCCACCGAAGTCAAGCTAGATATTTACTCCGGCGGTACTAAACGAGTAATTATTACTGATGGCGAACAGAAGCTAGATTTGAGTGAGGTCTCCTCAGTTTGGTATCGGCGGATGCGCTACGGAGAAAAAATCCCCGAATCAATGGACAAGCAATACAGAGATGCGTCAATTAACGAATGTCGCGCCACAGTCAGGGGTATGATTGCCAGCCTTCAGGGATTTCACTTTGATCAAATGTTCAATGTGGATCGGGCTAATAATAAGCAACTACAATTGCAAGTTGCACGAGAAGTTGGTCTTGTAATTCCACATACTCTGACTTCAAACAATCCAGAAAAAGTTAAGCAATTTGCTCAAGAGTGTAGCCAAGGTATAGTTACCAAGATGCTATCTTCCTTTGCTATTTATAATCAGCAGGGACGAGAAAACGTTGTGTTTACCACTCCAGTTACAAATGATGATCTGGAGAATATGGAAGGACTGCGTTTTTGTCCAATGACCTTTCAAGAAAATGTGCCCAAGGCGTTGGAGTTGCGGATAACTGTTGTTGGACACCGCGTATTTACTGCCGCAGTTGATTCCCAAAGCTTGTCAGGATCTACTTATGACTGGCGCAAAGAGGGGAGAGCCTTAGTTAAAAATTGGCACCCCTACGATTTGCCAGAAGATATTGAGAAAAAACTGCTCAAACTGATGGCTTATTTTGGCTTAAACTATGGAGCAATTGATATTATTGTCACCCCCGATGGTCGGCATGTATTCCTCGAAGTTAACCCAGTCGGGGAATTTTTTTGGATGGAGATATATTCACCACACTACCCCATTTCGCGGGCGATCGCAGAAGTATTACTGACCAATAAAAATTAGGAAATTGAGCCTTGTCCTATTTTTCTTATCCTCTATCTATCCTATAAGTACTCAGTTAAAAAACACTTTACAGTAGCGTACTCTAGAAGAAAGTAGCCGATTTTGCGTCTATATCACCTACCACTTTGAAAGTTTTTAGTGAGATTTGCTTTATTAATTTTATTGATATTAAATCCTTGATTTAAAAGCACGAGTTACTGACAGTTGGAGATTAAGCCCTTGTGATCAACCTAGAAAATACACAAACAGTTTTAACATTTGATGGGGTAAATGATTATATAGATTTTGGCAGAAACGATATTGGCGGCATTTTCGCTCAAGGGAGTTCAGCTTTTACGGTTTCAGGATGGGTAAATCCACATGAACTAACAAATAAAGCCACTAGTTACGGAACACGCAATGTATTTTTTGCCCGTTCTTCAGAGAGATTCAGTGATAATTTTGAATTCGGCATCAGTGAAACAGGAAGCCTAGATGTCTACATTGATGAAAGTGTTAGCAAGGGTATCAAAACCTTTGGGCAAGGAGAATTAACTATAGGACAATGGCATTTTTTTGCTATTGTTTTTAATAGTGGTCAACTAGCCGTATATCTTGACGATCATGAATACAACGATTCTCTTAGAGGTTCATCTTTAAACAAAGCCACAAGTTCTATAACTCTGGGAGCAACGTTACACAAACAAGTCTATTTCAAAGGACAATTAGCAAACATTAGCCTTTGGAATTATCCCTGTACTCAAGCACAAATCCAGACTCATCGTTGTGGGCTAATAGTCGGCGATGAGGAAGGATTAGTGGCTTACTGGAAATTAGACGAAGGGCAAGGTACAACTGTCAAAAACCAAACTGGAAAGTCCTATCAAGGAAATTTTCGTGGTAATCCTATTTGGACTTTAGCAGAAATTCCATTTGCAACACAATCATTAAATCCAGTTCCATTTGCAGCAGAGTTATCCAATCAAGAAGATATTCAAGAAGAGATCAAAATTGATACAGCAGTTATTCCCGAAGAAAATATCTCACCACTAACCACAAATTTATTAGCAGCAACAGTATCGTTAGTAAGCAACGATAAAGACGAATCAAAGGAAATTCAACAGACAGAAACAAACAGCGAAGAATCCCAGATTATTCCAGCCGCGATCGCTCTCCAGCCACATTACCAGGAAACCAAAACAGACCAAACCGAAGATCCCGTCAATATCCAACAAGCACAAATATTAACTCAGGAGGAATCGCCAGAAACCATGAATATAAAAGCCCGTCCCAAATATAAAATACTTTCCATTGATGGAGGCGGTATTCGGGGCATTATTCCTGCATTACTCCTATCAGAAATTGAAAGGCGGACACAAAAGCCTATATTCAGCTTGTTTGATTTAATTACTGGCACTTCCAGTGGCGGAATTTTAGCACTTGGACTAACTAAACCACGATTAAGTTCCGATGTATCTGATAACTTGCCAGTAGCTGAATACACTGCTGAGGATCTCCTACAGTTATTTCTTGAGTATGGGGTAGAAATATTTTATGAGCCGTTGTTTGAAAGACTACTTGGCCCATTAGAGGATATATTTCTCCAGCCAAAATACCCTTCTGAAAGCAAAGAAGAAATTTTCAGGAAATATTTTGGTAACGCCCCTATAGAAAATAATCTCAAAGAAGTTTTTGTAACGAGTTACGATATCGAGCAGCGAATTCCGATATTTTTTACAAACCAACTAGAAAAGCAGCAAATAGAATCTAAGAATTTTCAGAAATTATGTGGAGGTTTTTCGCTCCTAGATGCAGCATTAGCAACTAGTGCCACTCCGACTTATTTTGCTCCTCATCGGCTTGTAAACCCCCACAATAGCGGCATCAGCTATACTTTAATCGATGGTGGAGTATTTGCAAATAATCCAGCCCATTTAGCTATTTTAGAAGCACAAATTAGTAGTAAACGAAAAGCACAAAAAGTCCTCAATACAGAAGATATTTTAGTAGTTTCTTTAGGTACAGGTTCGCTGACGAGTGTCCACCCTTATAAAGAAGTCAAAAATTGGGGACTCTTGCAATGGGGAAGACCGCTTTTAAATATTATGTTTGATGCTAGTAGTGAAGTGGTAGCTGGAGAATTAGAACAGTTGTTTGAACCTAGCGATCAAGAAGCTAAAAGTTTTTATTATCGCTTTCAAACATTGTTAGATAGTGAACTAGAAGAAATAGATAATACCAAACTCCAAAATACTCGTCAGCTACAAGCTATAGCCCATCGACTAATATCTCAAAAAAGTCAACAAATCGATGAACTGTGTAGTCTTTTGTTAGGATAAATCAGATTCCTTACATCTTGCACCAGCTAACTGATGCAAGATGTAAGATTTTTAATTTCTTTACAAAAGAAATTAGTAATGACTCTCTTAGTCATGTTTTCACTTTATAAGGATTGTAGGTAAGTACAATGGATGAACTCGTCAAAAAAATTTCTGGTTTAGGCCTTCCTGGCATACTTTTCGTAATAGCAACGGGTGCAGCAGGGGGTAATGTCGCTGCCGTTGTCGCTATGCTTTCAGCGCTGGGCGGGCCTTTCGGACTCTTAGGAGGTTTAGGCTTGCTTGGGCTGGTAGCCGTTCTAGGGGAATATATAGCGGGATTTGGAATTGAAAACATTCTCAAGCTCGTCTATACAGAACGTAGCAAAACTGAATCTGTCAGATTTCTTCTCAAAGAAATTCAAGAATTGCCCATTTCAGATGAGTTAAAACTCAAACTGAAACATCATATTAGCCCAGTAGTCGTTACTGACCCTCACCAAGGCCCTTTTCCGAGAACAGTCGAAATTGTTGATGAGGAACCATTGACTTAGTGCATTCGATTTGATACCCCCTAGCCCTCCGCCAAACTATTTTAGACTTGTGTATGCACGTAGCCTTAAAAAGGGAGGAAATTTAATTAAAGTCCTACTTAAAAAGGGCAATTTAGGGGGATCTACAAATCTCAAATACAACACCGTAAAAGTTTTCAGACATTCTCTAAAAGGAAAAATGGCCTCTGAGTTTAACTTAATTCTCAAAGGCCATTTCAAAATTCCTAGTGTAATTAGTAACGGCTACATTTTTAGAATATGCAAACTCCATCTGTGCGTGAGCAAAATACAATAAATCCTTTTTCAGCCTTGATTCAATTTTGGCAGGATGTGAAAGTAGTTGCCGGGCCTTATTGGTATCCAACAAAAGCAGAAGGAAGAGCATTTTCAGATGTGATTCGCTCATGGGGAATGCTGATTTTCTTAGTATTATTAATAGTCGTAGTTGTCGGTGCAAATGCTGCAAATAGTTACTGGAATCGCTATGTAATTGATATCGTTATTGAACAGAGAGACCTGGATAAATATAATAGTACTTTATGGCTGTCCAGTCTTATTATTGTCGGAATGGTCTTGTTAGTGACTCTTTTGAGATATGTCAGAAAGAAAATAATTCTTGACTGGTACAAATGGCTAAATCTTCATGTTTTAGAAAAATATCTAAGCAATCAAGCTTATTATAAAATCAATTTTAAATCTGATATAGATAATCCAGATCAACGCTTATCCCAAGAAATAGAACCTATTACTAGTATTGGCTTGAAATTTTCATCTTCTTTACTAGAAAAATCTTTAGAAATGGTCAGTGCTTTGATAATTATCTGGATAGTTTCTTCAGACATTGCAATTTATTTAGTTATTTATACAATCGTAGGTAATTTAATAGCTGTTTCCTTGAATCAAGGAATAAATAAAGTTAGTCAAGAAGAACTTGCATTTAAAGCAGATTTTGCATATTGCTTAACTCATGTTCGTAATCACGCTGAATCAATCGCTTTTTTTCAGGGAGAAGATGAAGAATTAAATATAATCCAGCGTCGATTTAATAATGTTTTAAAAACTGCCGAATGCAGACTAAATTTAGAGAGAGGACAAGACGCTTTTGGCAGAGCATATCAGTCTGCCATTAGCGTCTTCTCGATGTTCATTCTTACACCTTTATTTCTTCAGGATCAAATTGATTATGGACAAATTAACCAAGCTAGTTTTGCTTGCTTTATGTTTTCTAATGCTCTGGGAGAACTAATATCTGAGTTTGGGATTTCAGGGCGATTTTCTGGTTATGTAAAGCGTTTAGCAGAGTTTTCAGATGCACTACAGGTTGCTAGTAAACAACCAGAGAACGTTAGTACTATTAAAATTATAGAAGAAGAGCGTTTAGCTTTTGAGAATGTCACTTTACAAACGCCAAATTATGAACAGGTGATTGTTGAAAATTTGTCACTAGCTGTTCAGCCAGGAAAAGGGTTATTGATTGTTGGCCCTAGTGGTAGGGGCAAAAGTTCTTTATTAAGAGCCATTGCTGGTTTGTGGAATGCGGGAACTGGTCGTCTAGTGCGTCCTCCCTTAAAAGAAATATTATTCTTACCCCAACGCCCTTATATCATTTTAGGGACTTTGCGCCAACAGTTGCTCTATCCTCACACAGACAGGAAAATGAGCGATCGCGAACTTGAACACATTTTGCAACAAGTTAACCTGCAACACTTACTTAGCCGCGTAGATGGCTTTGATACAGAAGTTCCTTGGGAAAATATATTGTCGTTAGGAGAACAACAACGCCTCGCTTTTGCACGGCTATTAATTACACATCCTAGTTTCACTATCTTAGATGAAGCAACGAGTGCTTTAGATTTAAATAACGAACGTAATTTATATCAACAGTTACAATCAACGAAAACAACTTTTATCAGCGTTGGTCATAGAGAAAGCTTATTTAATTATCATCAATGGGTATTAGAGCTTTCACAAGAATCTAGTTGGCAACTTGTTTCTATGCCAGATTATCAATTTCAAAAAGGAATTGCTGTTAACCCATCACAAAAGGAGCAAATTACGATAGATATTTACCCGAAAAATGAACTCAAAATAAAACTAGAATCAGCAGCAAGCGCCACAATTATAGGACTTTCTCATAAAGAGCTTCAGACGTTAACTGACTATTCTATTACTACTATTAGAAGCAAGGCTAGTCAAGAAAAGTCTGTGACTACTAAGGATGGTGTAACCTACCGCTATAACAAAAACCCAGAGGTATTGAAATGGGTAATAGATTAAGGCTATATCGCGTTGATTTCTGGAGAGATTCAGGAGCAAGCCGGAAACTAAGCTCCATATAGCTGTTTTGCAAAATAGGCGTGGTAGAGATCGTAACGTGGTAAGACGCGATCGCCCTCAAAGCGAATTAATCCCAAACCTTCAAGCTTGTAAATTTCAATAGGATTAAGAGAAATACCTTGCTTTGCTACCAGAATTTCAGCATAAATCTTTGCCAGTCTAGTATTTTGTTGTAGTTTGATCAACTGTCGCCATAAATGATCGTGGTAGATGCCACCATTGGCCATCGCATCCTCTATTATTTCTTTCAGGGTCATTTCTTGAGAGCAAAGATAGTACAAACTAATCTGAATTAGTGCTGGATGTCCTCCTACTAGTGTCATTAGTTGAGCAAAATCTTTAGCTTTCAACGAGTCTAAACTATATCGCCTAGCTAAATCTTCTACTTGTGGTTGAGTAAAATCGTTTAGACGAATAGGTAGACCAATATTAAAAGGAGAGAGGTTAATATTCATAGAGATGTACTCTTCGGTTGAATAAACCATTACTAACCTCAGCTTTTGCCAGTTCGGATTGTGTCGTGCTTCCTCACACCATGACCGCAACAAAGCAAAAAACTCGTGACAAATGTGAGGATATTCAAAAAAGCGGTCAACTTCATTCAACACTAAAACCACTGGGCTTTGACATTGCTCGAGCAAATAGTTTTCTAAATAGAAGCCGCTACTCAAGTTGTAGCCAATCTCTTCATTCCACTTTTCCTTGAGGTTGGGGTCAATACCTAATTGACTGGCAATTTTCCAGCAAAGACGACGCAACAGTTTATTTAAATCATTTAGACACTCACTATCGAATTGGCAACAATTCAGATTCACCGTCTGATACCCTTGTTTCCGTGCAAAGGCACAAAGCCGCAATACAAGAGAACTTTTACCCATCTGTTTGGGGGATCTAATCCGAATCACGCAGCCACTAGTAGTTACTTCTCGATAAACCTTTCTCTCTAGTGGAGGACGTTCAATATAAAAGTGAGAATCTAAAGGTATGGGGCCATCCGGGTATGACCAAAGATTTTCTATTTGTTCAGTTTGTGTGTGAGATTTTTCGACAAATGAGGTTAATTCGGAACGTTGAGATAAATCTTCTCCTATATTTGCAATAGACAATAACTCAGATGTTTCAGTCTCATTTGCTTTGTTGAGTATGGTATAGTCTTCGCTGCGCAATTCTAGATTAAAAGCGCTAAAGCAGAGTTTTATCGTTTTTTGATCTACACTTTCACTTAAAGACCATAATTTACTCAAAGTTCTAGTAGAAACATGAATGCGCGAGCTTATTTGTTCTAAAGTCAAGTGTTCGCCTTTATTTTCTACTATCTCTACAGAAAGAATTGCTGATTGTAACCGTTTAATTCCTACGGAAGTTAGTACAACTCCACGCTGACGTTTAGTTTTATACATTGATGTCCAGGATATTTATTACAGTTAAGTGTTAAAAGCAACAACTGTTTCTATTTGTATACTGAAAATATAATTTATCGTAGCAATTTTTGATACACTCTTATTTAATTTTTTCCTCAAATCTATTGGAACTCTAATCAACTAAGTTACATTATACTAGCTTGATACTAAACGCTCACATAGGAGTCATATTTGATTTTTGAAAAAATCTCAGTAGTCTTGTAGCCTGTATTAATTAAATCATCTTAAATTTGGCTAATCCAAGCATTTTTTATCACTTGTAAGAAATCCGGGTTTAGTAGTTGCCCTGATAACCCTAAGCCTACATCATCAAGACAATATAAGTAGAGCGGCGTGAATAATTCAAGGTCTGTAGTGAACGCGAGTGCGTCTCGTAGAGAAGACTAAAGTCCTCATTTGAGGGCTGAAGCCCTCACTACGAACTAATTCCAATATTTTTTACATTACTTAACCTAGTTTAATTTATTCACGCCGACTTACTTATGTATTATCCGTCTTTCAATGTCCCAATTAATTAGCGATCGCCTGAAAATTTCCTGACTCATACGCGTTACATTTTTTGTCTACTTTGTCAATACGTAAGTCCTAAAATATTTTAAATATCTATCTGCTTAACTTTCTTAAATTTCTTAACTGATTTCTTAAATATTTTATTGTTTTGTGAACTCCATCAGTTATGATGGCGTGACTTAAAGGCTTGATAAAAAATAGAGTATAGTTTGCACTCAGTACAAATACCCTTTCCTCTGATTCTTAATTGGTAGCAGTGAGATCAGTTTATTCACTGTAGAGAATCAGAGGTTTTTAGCTGAATCTTCTGATTTTTAATTCAATACGCTTGGGTTAAGGCTAAAACTCTGAGTAAAAGTCAGTTTTTTTAACGAACCGCAAACGCGAGTGCGTCTCCCCCTGGGAGAAGGACGCCAACGCGAGTGCGTCTCGTAAGAGTTGGACGCAAAGAGAAGAAAGAAATGCTTAACCCAAGTGTATTGATTTTTAATTGGTAGCAGTGGGATCAGTTTATTTGTTAATCACTGTCAGTAGACCCAAAAGTTCTGCGATCTGCTGCGCTTTTCTATAAATCCCTTGTGAGCAAGCTTTTTGAGACTGAACGGGAAAGTCAGACCTTGATGTATTTTTACCGAATTGGAGAAAGAGTTGAAGCTGAGAAATTGTTATGCTCTGTAAGAGGATGTTTGAAAAGTCGTAAAGTATACTATAAACCCCTCTCCAAACCTCTCCCCGAAGCGGAGAGAGGCTTTGAAACCCCCATTCCCTCGTAGGGAAGGGGGGCTAGGGGGGTTAGGTTTGGGAGGCTTAGATGTTACGAAAAATACTTTTCAAACATCCTCTAAGCTTAGGAATGTTACTGATGTGGGATAATATCTTAAAGATAGGTGATAAATAGGTATGCGTAGATAGTTATCCTTGAGACAAAGCAGCTATGCCGAAGGTAAAGACTTTTAAGCGTTTTAGTTTTCTTTAGATAGTTATATTTATTTGTGCCTATCTACTTAGTTGCTTCAGTCCCATTTCAATTTATATTTTAAATTGCTTATGCGTCCTCGCCAAGAAATTACGGATATGTTCTCAACATTCGTGCAGTTGGAAAGAGGCAGATTCAGCAAATGGTTGACCGATCCGAAACTGTATAGAAATATTCTAAATCACTTAGAGCATTCGTCATTAGCACTTAAATCAGAAAACTTTTGGGCGCTTTACTGGCAGAAGCAGTGGCGTTTTGGCTGCAATAATCTTGCCACAATGCACTTGTTAGCTTATTTACAAGAACCTTGTTATTGGGCGGCTTCAAAAACAGTTGCAAAATTTTTTACTCTCAACCAATACCTGCTCGCTGATTACTTCCAAATGGCGATCGCAGAAGTTGAAACAATTCTTAAAGACTTCAACCCAGAAAAATCTTCTAGCTTAAAAGCTTACGCCATGATGGCAATGCCCAGTCGGCTGAGAGATATTTTACGTCAACGCAGGGAAGCTGATACTTGTACCAATTGGGCATTGTTGCGCAAAGTGAGCAAAAAGCTGCTTAGTGAAGCTCTTAGCGAAGCTGGATTATCACAAAATGCAGTTGCTCAATATCGTTTAGCTTGGACTTGTTTCAACGAACTGTACGTCCAAAATCAACCAGGAAATACCAGTCAGTTACCAGAACCGAATCGTCAACTTTGGGAAGCTATTGCCAACTTATACAACCATAAATGCCAAAACCAAATCACTCAACCTACTCTCGCACGCAACGCACAGACAATTGAACAGTGGTTAACTCAGACAGCTGTCTACGTGCGAGCTTATTTGTTTCCACCTGTGAAATCTCTAAATGCTTTCAAGCAAAATGATGACACGACAGTAACGTTTGAGCTGCCGGACCCATCCTCTGAGGAGCCAATGGCTGATATGATAGCCGAAGAGGATGTCCAAAATCGACAAAACCAAATATCTCGGATGTCTGCTGTATTGTTAAAAGCTTTACAGAATGTGGATGTAAAAACCCAAGAAGTACTTAAGCTTTACTACCAACAAGGACTTACTCAGCAGCAGATTATGCAACAGTTGCAGATGAGTCAGCCTACAGTGTCTCGCAGGCTAGTTAAAGGTAGGGAATCAATACTTGCAGCACTAATTAAGTGGAGCCAGGATTTGAATATTTCTGTTAGTTCCAACCAAATTAAAGATATGAGTTTTGCTTTGGAAGAATGGTTGAGAAACCAGTATGGTGAGTACAACATAAATCTGTAGTTTTCATAAAGTAGTAAAAATGACTTGCGCGTTTGCAGATCCAAGAGAATGGTTGTCAGAGATATCACCAGCAATTCAGGCGCAATCCTGGCAGCAAAGCCAAGTTTATGCCACGCCTAGTAGTCGCTGGTGCGCTTACATAAATCAAATTTGTCTCCATGCCTTCTTGGATTGGATCTCAACTGAAGATTTTCCTAAAGCAAGTGTTTGGTACAGTTTCCCTGGTAAGCCAGCTTTCTGGGAATTTGTCAATGGGACAGCAATTTTGTTAGAGGGGAAGCGAGTCGTGCTAATCCCCAGTGAAGCAATTGATGATACCGAGTTAGAAGTACCTCAGGAATGGGTAGATATTCTTAGTTGGGCAGCAGACTACTATTTAGCAGTGCAAGTCAAACCGGATAGCGAGTGGGTAAGAATTTGGGGTTACACAACCCATGAAGAACTAAAATCTCTGGCTCACTATGACTCAGTGGATAGGACTTATTGTATAGATGCACGGCATTTGACAAAAGATCTGAATGCTTTCTCTTTGAGTTACCAATTTTGCAGAGGAGAAGAGATGAAAGCGGCTGTAGCTCCATTACCACAATTATCCACCGAGCAAGCAAAAAATCTTGTGCAACGGTTAGGCAATGCCTCTTTTCGTTTCTCTAGATTAGCAGTGCCATTTAAAACTTGGGGAGCGCTACTAGAGAATGAGCAATGGCGGCAACGCTTGTACCAACAACGGCAGCAGCCACAATCTTCCCAAGTGCGAGTGAATCTCAGTTTTTGGCTAGAAGGTATATACGATAATGCTTGGGAAGCAATAGAAACATTTTTGCTTTTCAATTCCAACAGTCTAGCTTTTAATTTCAGGAGTAGCTCTGGGTTCGGTGTTGGTAGTATCAAACGAGCCAAGCTGATTGATTTGGGAATGGAAATAGAGTCTCAAAAAGTGGTGCTATTAGTTGCCTTAATACCAGAGGATAACCAACAAGTTAGTATTCGCGTGCAACTGCATCCTGCTAATGAAGAGTTCTATCTACCTGTTAATATCAAGTTAGCTTTACTTTTAGAATCGGAGGAAATCATTCAGCAAGTGCAAGCAAGAGAACAAGATAACTACATACAATTGAAACGCTTTGATGGAGAAGTAGGAGAATGTTTTAGGATCCAAGTTGCTTTTGATAGTTACCAGATTACAGAAAACTTCGTCATTTAGTCATTGGTCATTAGTCGTTAGTCATTAGATAAGGACAAATGACAAACAACAAAGGACAAATAACAAATGAGTAAGCTAGTTATCTTCAGCTTGTTGGGAGGAGACTTAAATCAAGGATTTCCTGTTGTCACGGCTCAACTTTGGCACAATAACCAATTATTTAAAATAACTGGAAGTCTGCCAGCAGTACCAGAACTTTCCGAGATATACAGAAGATGGAAGTTACTCTACGAAGCTGTCCATCAACGTTTGGGCAGCAATCAACGTATAAAAGTGCATTCACAAGATATCACCAATATTTCTGTGAATGATTTCGATGAAGTGTGTCATCAGTTACAAATACATATAAATACTTGGTTGAAATCTGAACCCTTCCAAAATATTGAACGACAGTTAAGAACTCTACTCAGCCGAGATGATGAAATTAGAGTTATTGTTGAAACAAATATAACTTTACTGCATCGGCTACCTTGGCATCTATGGGATTTTTTTGAGCATTATCCTAAAGCTGAATTAGCTTTGAGCAATCATGAGTACGCATTTCCTCATGTTGTGCAAAAATCTACCACAGCTAAAATCAACATTTTAGCAATTCTCGGTAACAGTTTTGGTATTGATATTGATCAAGACCGTTCTTGGTTCCAAGGTTTAACAGATACTGAAACTACATTCCTTGTCGAACCTACACGAAAAGAGCTTGATGAGCAATTGTGGAATCAGAATTGGGATATTCTGTTTTTTGCCGGACATAGCGCTAGTATTGCAGAAGGAGAAATCGGGGAAATTTACATCAATCAGACAGAGAGTTTAATAATTTACCAATTTAAGAATGCACTTAAGACAGCAATTACACGCGGTTTAAAATTGGCAATTTTCAACTCCTGTGATGGCATTGGTTTGGCACGAAATTTAGCTGATTTGAACATTCCCCAAATGATTGTGATGCGGGAAGGGGTACCAGATTTAGTAGCACAGGAGTTTTTGAAAAACTTTCTTGTCGCTTTTGCAGGTGGAAAGCCATTTTATCTGGCTGTGCGAGAAGCGCGGGAAAGACTTCAGGGATTGGAAAATGACTTCCCTTGTGCTAGTTGGTTGCCAGTGATTTGCCAGAATCCTACAACTGTTCCGATAACTTGGCAAGAACTGCGCGGTGGTTGGGGTGACACCGAGACTCGCGGCGAAGTTTCGACTCAGAGCATAATTTCGACCCCAAAGACGAAAAGCACAATTGCAACTCGAAAGTGCAAACTTTGGACTGTACTGCTGAGTACTGCTATTGTGACTCTTTCAACGATAGGTCTGAGATACTTGGGGTTTTTTGAAAAGGCTGAACTGCAAACTTTTAACCAAATGCTACTCCTGCGACCAAAGGAAGATTTAGATCCAAGATTGCTGGTTGTTGAAGTTACCGAAAAAGATATTCAATCCCGACAAGAGATGACCACAGGAGTGAAATCTATTTCGGATAGTACGTTAGCTCAATTACTCAACAAATTACAAAAGTATCAACCACGAGTCATTGGACTGGATATTTATAGAGATTTTGCTGACCCCCGAAATGAATCAAAGCCGATACAACTTGCTACTGAACTGAGCAAAGAAAATATAGTAGTTGCCTGTAAAGGCAGAGATCGTAAACACGATCCCCAAGGTGTTAAACCACCTCTTGGAGTCCCTATAGAACGTCAGGGTTTTAGTGATGCAATCCAAGATCCAGATGGTATCGTGCGTCGCCAAATTATGATGATGGCACAAGAGCCTTCGTCCCTTTGTACAACGCCTTACTCACTCTCGTTACAATTGGCTGCTCGTTATTTATCTTACGAAAATATTCAACCCAATTTAAATGAAGATTATGTACAGTTTGGTTCTAAAGTATTTAAACGCTTAAAGCCTGGTCGGAGTGGTGGCTATCAACAAAGAGTTGACTTAGGTGGAATTCAAATACTTGTCAACTATCGTAATACTGATTATCTAACAGTTTCTCTTGAAGATATATTAAGCGATAAAGTTAATTCCGATTTAGTTAAAAAGAAGGTAGTTATTATTGGAGTGACAGCTAACACTGTCAGCGATACTTGGTCAACTCCCTACAGTACTGCACAGCAAGATTATCAAGAAATATCAGGGGTATTTATACAAGCACAAATGGTTAGCCAAGTTTTGAGCGCAGTTTTAGATCAACGTCCAATTCTTTGGGTTTTGCCTTTTTGGGGCGATATTCTCTGGATATGCGGCTGGTCTGTAGTTGGGAGTCTGATTATTTGGCGCATTCGTTCGCTTTTACATAAAAGATGCACCATTTTTGTGACGGTTGTCACTTTATATGGAGTTTGTGCGATCGCTCTTTTAAAACAAGGGCTATGGTTGCCATTTATTCCTTCTGCCTTTGCCGTGGTTGCAAGCGGTGTTGTTATAGTGTTGATTCAACGCCGTCAGGAATTTTTCACGGTTCCACGACCCTTAGTTGAATAAAATTTTCCTTTATAACTGAAAAATAACGTCAATTTGGTGATTGACGATCTCACAAATCCGTCATTAACCTTGCCTTGCGGAGCAAGAATTGCAGTACAGTTTCTTCGCGGGTAATAATATCAACCCTGCCATCCATACCCAATTGAATTTGACATTTCTTTGTAGTGCGACCTAAAGCAAGTTTCTCTGGCTCAATTGTGACTTCGTAAAAAGCGCCTACAGCAGTTGCTCTGGGGATAGAATTTGTATCAGAGTTTGCATCGTTTTTTTGCGAACTAACAGCATCTGGGGCGATCGCTTTTACTTCCCCTTTGAGAGTACCGTAATCAGGATAAGGACAAGCTGTGACTCGCATTTGCACCTTTTGACCGACTTTTACCTTACCTTTTTCTTCAGAACCGACAGCTGCTTTGATAACTAAAGGTGCATGACTAGGAACAATTTGCACAACTTCTTCCCCAGCCCGGAGAGTTTGACCGGGGTTTCTCAAATTGAGCTTGGAAATAATCCCGTCTGCTGTAGCGGTAATAGTAGTTTGCTTCAGGTCAATTTCAGCTTGCTTAAATTCGCTAGTATCGCGCTCTAATTGTTTTTCGATTTCAATTTTCTGTTTTATAAGTGCTTGAAGTTCTCTTTCTAAGGATGCTTTATTCACTTCCCCAGGGGCTTTTTCTTGAGCAATGCGTTCAGTCGCCATTGCTACCTCTGCATTGCTGGGATTGAGAACTGCTTGAGCGCGATCGCGTCTAGCAATAGCCCCATTAACAGCTTGTTTTAGCCGTTCATTTGTTTTTTCTTGGGCTTTATAAGTGGCTTTTTGCGCCTGTACAGCTTGTTCCTGCTGTTTGACAGCCAGCTGTACTTCTTCTAGTTGGTCGCGGGATAATGCTCCTTGTTTAGCAGCACTTTCATATCGGTTCTGCTTTGATGTCGCGGCTCCTAAAGCAGCCTCAGTAGCGTGGAGATTAGCTAATGCTGATTGTAACTGTGCAAGCCCTGCATATAATTCTTCTTGGGCCATTTTGACATTGGCTGATGCTTCTTGGAGTTCAGCGATACTGGTAATATTTTTGTCTTGATGAGCGCGATCGCGTCCCTGCAATTCAGCTTTAGCAGAGGCGATAGTCCGATTAGTGCGATCGCTTTCGGCTCGAATTTGACTATCTATTGCATTAATTTGCGGAACGGTTTGAATTAGTTGTAACCTAGCTTGTTGAATATTGGTTTGTAGCTGGTTTTTTTTAGTTTGCAGTCGAGAGTCGTCAATAGTGGCAATTTTATCTCCTGTTTGCAGCGTTTGATTTTCTTTGACGTAAATCTGCATTACCTGTCCTTCTGTCGCCGCTTGCACAATTCGCAATTCACCCGCAGGACGGACAACAGCTTGACCTTTGACCGTAACTTTATATTTAACAACCGCAGCCACAGGAACAGCTAACGACAACGCAAACAGGATAAATAGTCCGCCAAATGTAGTCCAACGACTAATTGGTGGGAGAAACTCGTTGTCTTGAACTAATGGTAAAAAATTTTTTTGAGAGTTACTAACCATAAGTGCTGAGTAGATATAAAATACCCAATGAAATCAATTCGCTTTTTCTTAATTCGCAATTAGACTAAGTACATAATTTCACAAGTTCGTAGCGAAAAAAATTTCCTTGATTAAACCTCAATACAGTTCATTTAAGCATTTCCTCCTTCTCCTTCTCTCTGTGTTCTCTGCGCCTCTGTGGTTCGTAAAAAAAGAGTTTCAGCCCTTTTGTGAACCGTATTGGATTAAACCTTTGCGTTCCTCTGCGCTAACCTTTGCGATCCTACCCTGCGGGAAGACGTTCGCGTAGCGTCTCGTAGAGAAGCGCCTATGCGTTTAAATTTCAACCCTCAATTCGCCACGAATTTATGCAAAGTTGTACTAAGCCACCCACAAGGGGCGAGGTTTTGAACCTTCACTTTTTTTATAAACATTAACTAATTCCGAAGAACCAAAGAAGATTTAAACCCATTATTAGAAAAAGGAATTTCATCAATAAAGCTTAAATGCTCTCCAGGATTCTGACGTAATTCTTCGGGAGTTCCTTGAGTTTTTAAGCGTCCATTTTCAAGCAGCACAATCCAATCAGCCCGTTTGATAACTTGAGTCCGGTGGCTAATCATAATTGTGGTTTTGCCTTGACGGTGAGCAAGTAATCTATCCAAAACTTGAGTTTCACTTACTGGGTCAAGAGCGCCTGTGGATTCATCTAAAATTAATACAGGTGGGTCAGTAACAATTGCTCTAGCTATAGCTAATCTCTGTCTTTGTCCGCCAGAAAGATTTGCACCAAATTCGCCCAAAACAGTTTGATATTTATCGGGTAATTTGCTAATGAATTCATCTGCACCAGCAATTTGGCAAGCTTTGACTATGTGTTCAAAACTAATATCAGGATAACTGAAGCGAAAATTATCAACAATCGAACGACTCCAGAAATGAGGTTCTTGGGGAACTAATACGACTTGCTGCCGTAAACATTCTAAAGATAAGTCTTGCTGGTTATATAAACCATAACGAATGTTACCAGATTGGACTTGATATAAACCAGTAATTAATTTCCCAAGAGAGCTTTTACCACAGCCAGATTGACCGATTAAGGCTATTACTTTACCACCAGGGATAGTTAAAGAAAAATTTTCTAACAGGTCAGTTCTACCAGCATGGTGAAAGTTAACTTGAGAACAAATAATATCTGCATTGCCAGAAATTTCTGCCCAAGGTTTTTTAAAGTCATTTTCATCTTCTGGGGTAGCATCTATGACTTCTGTCAAGCGCTGAACGACAATTTGAGCAGTGATAAATTCATCAATTAGCCCGACTACTGACGATAAAAACCCAAGAAAGCTGCCACTCATCCCACTGTACGCCAGCAGTTGACCGATGGATAATGTCTGATTAATCACCAAGCTAGAACCGAACCAGAGTATGCCAATACTCGTCAAATTGGAAAGAATACTAGTGACTGTGCTGCTGTAAAGCCCCAACTTCATAGTATTCCAGCCTAAGTTAGCAATCCGACCAAAATTTGTCTGATATTCTTGCCAAGCTTGTTCTGTAGCTTGGGTGGTTTTGAGAACTTGAACACCGTGAAAGGTTTCGACTAAAAAGCCTTGATTTTCCGTTCCTTTAACGATGAGGCTGCGGGTTTTCTGGCGCAAGGCGGGAAGAAAAAGCAGGTTTACTCCTGTGACAATGATAAAAGCGGCGAGGGAAGCTAGAGTAAGTTCCCAACTATAGAAAAGCATGAAACCCAAGGATACCAGAGCCACAAAAAATTGACTGGGTAAACCAAGGACAATTTGGGAAACTAGATTATTGATGGTATGAACATCTGCAATCCGGCTAACCACTTCCCCACTGCGACGGGCTTCAAAATATGATAGGGGTAAGCGCAACAGTTTTCGCCCGTATTCTAGAATTAGCCCGTATTGCAACCGTTGACCAAAATGACCAATCAGGTGAGATTGTACCAAACCAATGGCATTTTGAATGAGGTTCATGGCTATGACGCCAATTGCCACTGTTGTTAGCAGTTGGGTATCTCCCCGCACTAGTACGTCATCGGTGAGGAGTTGCATCATTAAGGGGGAGGCGAGGGACAATAGCCCGATCGCAAAGTTGATGGCGATCGCCTGAATCAGCAGGTTACGATAGGGTAATATCCGGGCAAAAAAGCGCCCAAAACCGCCAATTTTATCTTCTGCTTGCTCATAGAAGCGGCTGTCGTCTGGCATCAGCAGCAGCATCACACCATCACTCCAACCCGCCATTAACTCTTTTAAGCTGAGATAACGGATACCAAATGCCGGGTCAGAGATAATACATTTTTTCCCTTTTATACCGTAAAATACCACCCAGTGGTAGCCTTTCCAGTGAATGATGGCGGGCAAGGGAACTTCATTTAATTTTTCTAGTAGTTGTGCGGTGGCTTGAACTTGACGAGCATGGAATCCTAGAGTTTCTGCTCCCCGTCTCAAACCTAGTAGTGTGGTTCCCCGCGAACCTGTGCCCACTGCTTCTCGCACGCGGTTGAGGGCAAAGGTGCGTCCGTAGTGTTTGGCAACTGTGGCAAGGCTTGCAGCACCACAGTCTTCTTCACTGTGTTGCAGTACACTGTAGTATTTCATAGTTAAATTACTGAAGTTTTTGATGCCGTAGAGGCAACACAGATCAATACCGATATTCAACTGCCTCAGAATATAGATTTCTGAGGCAGCTTTGCCCTGTAGACAAAAATCACTAGATTTGATGACGCTCTGAATAACCCAACATAGCCTAGACTATGTTGGGTTTCATTTCGTTCCAACCTCCCTACAAAAACTACTCAAAGAATGAGATGGAGTTGTTGGTAATTCCAAAGCGTAACGTCAGTTCGTCATTATCTAATGGTTGCTTGTGCTGAGGAAATGACATCATTATATACCCCTCCGTTTAAACTTGTGAGGTCAGAATATTCTCCTGGTCCCAAAATTATACCTGAACCACTAAAGTTAGCATCTGACCAAAATACCCATTGACCAGAGTAGACTTTAATTGACGATATTTTATCGTTCCAAAAATCACCGACGTAAGGCAAATCATTAGTAACGACACCTGATGTAGTTTTTCCAAAGTTTACATCTTCAAAAAATTCCATTGCTGCTCCACCCTGAATAGCAGCACCCTGCTCAGATGTCAGATCTTGAAAAAGTGGACTAATTTCAATGTTGTTCATACCTGCTCCGTGGTTGTTGATGTTAGACATTGTTTTTCTCCTGAGTTTAAAATTGTGTTTGAACTGAAGGTAATCGCTGGTTTAGCTTTCGCTTCTGATTCTTAATTGGTAGCAGTGACATGAGTTTATTCACTGTTAGGAATCAGAGGTTTTTTAGCTTTCGCTTCTGATTCTTAATTGGTAGCAGTGACATGAGTTTATTCACTATTTGGAGCCGCCGAGAGGACTTTGGATAAGCGCAAAGCAAGGCAGAGTCTTAATTGGCAAGAAAAATAACGTATAAGTCTTGAGCTTTCAATGAAGTTAGCTTAATATATTTTTACCTAATTCCAACTGCATTATTTTTGACAAAAATGCTTAGTTAGTATAAAATTTTTTGTTTCTTGTAAGTCATGCCAGTAGCGAGAAATTTGCTGATATCCTCATTTTGTGAATAAGTTGATTTTGCTGACACCTATACGGGAGCGATGCGATTTTGTTAGATCCGACTTTAATTCTCAGTTACAGAGCCAGATTCCCAATAAAAACAGTTATTTGGCTGCGAACGCACCCCTAAATAGGTGATTTAGCACCTGAATTTTAAGCATGTCACAAAATCGCATTGCTCCCGTGTTAGCTCAACCTATCTAATCCTCCTAAAGGATGTGATTGAATCATTAGGAATTATACCGAGACCAATATTTGCATAACGTCCTCGTCCCAAATCGGCAGAAACACCTCGAAATTGAGAATCTGTGTAGAATCTCCAAACACCCTCGTTGACTACAATCGAGGTAATACGGTCATTTACGCGATCGCCCACATTTCGAGTACCCTGGTTTGTCTGCACTAACAGCCTCCTAAAATTGCTGTCATCGTAGAGTTCCAATGCAGCACCGCCAGAAATAGCAGCAGCAGTTTCATGGGAAAGGTCTTGCACAGCTTCGATGCTGTAAAGGTCTTGGGTTTGGTTGTTGATGTTAGACATTCTTTTTCTCCTGAGTTTCAGATTGTGTTTGAACTGAAGGTAATCGCTGGTTTGCCTTGACTCTGATTCTTAATTGGTAGCAGTGACGTGAGTTTATTCACTGTTAGGAATCAGAGGTTTTTTAGCTTTCGCTTCTGATTCTTAATTGGTAGCAGTGACATGATTTTATTCACTGTCGGGAATCAGAGGTTTTTTAGCTTTGCCTTCTGATTCTTAATTGGTAGCAGTGACATGATTTTATTCACTGTCGGGAATCAGAGGTTTTTTAGCTTTGCCTTCTGATTCTTAATTGGTAGCAGTGACATGAGTTTATTCACTATTTGGAGCCGCCGGGAGGACTTTGGATAAGCGCAAAGCAAGGCAGAGTCTTGATTGGCAAGAAAAATAACGTATAAGTCTTGAGCTTTCAATGACGGTTAGCTTAATATATTTTTACCTAATTCTAACTGCATTATCCTTGACAAAAATGCTTATTTAGTATATGGGTTATTTTTTGTAAGTCATGCCAGTAGCGAGAAATTTGCTGATATCCTCATTTTGTGAATAAGTTGATTTTGCTGACACCTATACTTAATTGAGGCTGACAAGCTAAATTACCTTTTCAATAGGAGAGTGCAATGTCTTTTAGAACTGCGCATTTGGATTGGTTGCAAGGTTTAGGAATTGCGATTGGGAGTGCGATCGCCCTTTATGCAAATAGCGCAGTTGCCCAAATCACCCCAGATGGCACTCTACCAAATAATTCCAACGTCACATTAGAGGGTAATACCAGAATTATTGAGGGTGGAACCACAAGAGGGGGTAATCTGTTCCACAGCTTTGAGCAGTTCTCTGTTCCCAATGGCAGTACTGCTTTCTTCAATAATGCACCCGATATTCAGAACATCCTGACACGAGTCACGGGTAAGTCAATTTCTAATATTGATGGCTTAATTCGTGCTAACGGTACAGCCAACTTATTCCTGCTGAATCCCAATGGTATTGTTTTTGGGCAGAATGCACAGTTAAATATTGGCGGCTCATTTTCTGCAACTACGGCAGGCAGTTTCAAGTTTCCTAATGGCAGTACCTTCAGTGCTACTAATCCCCAAGCACCGCCATTACTGACGGTAAATATTACACCTGGGTTGCAGTATGGAACAAGTCAGCCAGGAGCGACTATTATCAACACCGGAAATTTAGCACCCAAGCAAGACCTGACATTAGTAGCTGACAAACTTGATTTGCAGGGACAGTTAAAAGCAGGCAGAGATTTAACACTGCGAGCTACTGGTACAGTTCGGGTGCGAGACAGTGTGACAACTTTGTTTTTAGCTCAAGCAGGTGGTAATCTCACAATTGAGGGAAATCAAGGAATTGATATTCTAGCGCTAAATCATCCAACGCAAACACCGTTTGTGAGTGGAGACGATTTCAGCTTAATCAGTGATGGAATTATTTCTCTTGATGCTCGTGTTGCCAGTGGTGGGAATTTTTCGCTCAGGAGTGTATCGGGGGAGCTGGCAAACTTTGTGAGCCTTTATGACCCAATAATCAGCAGCAATGGCGATGTGGATGTTGCAGGTAGCTATGCAGGTGCATCTTTGTTAGTTGAAAGCAAGGGTAATATTCGCTTTGGGGGTGATATAAATATTACTAGACCTGATACTGACGGTTTAGTTGTTGGACAAGATACCTCCATAAGCAAGAGTACAGCGTTAATTATGCGTTCTGGGCAGAATACTCTAGCTTATGGGGGTATTAATGATGGCGAAGTACCTGCCTTGAATAGTGGAACTGTGCCAGAGGGAATTACTTTAGGTGGAGATGTTTCCTTACAGCCGTTTAATGGCACTGGGGGGATAGTTAGCTTAACAACAGCATCCGGGGATGTGAGTACTAAAGGAATTACAACTAATGGGGGTGCGATCGCTATTAACAGTGCTGGGGCAATAAAAACCAATGAACAAGACTTGGTTACAATTAATGGCGCGAATAATGGAGGTGACATTAGCTTAAAAGCTACCAACGGCAACATAACTACTAATAACTTGTTCTCTTACTCGCGTTCTAATTCTGGCAATGCGGGAAATGGAGGCAACATCAGCCTTGAAGCTAAAAACGGCAGTATTACTACGGGTAAACTCAACGCAAATACTTTTCAAATCAACTCTGGCAATGGCGGCAAGATTATGCTTCAAGCGGAGGGTGATATTACTACCACAGGAATGAGGTCAGATGGTGGTAAGTTTGGCATAAGCGGGGATATCACCATCAACAGTGACACAGGAACAATTTTGATTAATGGCGGCAAGATTAACAGCGAGAACTATGGAACACTCAAGGGCGGTGATATCAACATCACAGCTACAGCAGGGTCGGTCTTCTTGAGGAATCGCGCTCGACTTTCTGCCAGCACTAGGGGACAAGGGGATGCAGGCAGTGTAAATATATTTGCCCGCGATACCGTCTCATTTGATGATATTAGTGCGGCATCTACAAGCACAGAGACTAACTCCACAGGCAACGGTGGTGATATCAACATCACAGCTACAGCAGGATCGGTCTTCTTGAGGAATGGCGCTCAACTTTCTGCCAACACTAGTGGACAAGGGGATGCAGGGAATGTGGTAATTAATGCACGTGAGAAGGTTTCCTTTGATGGGGCTGTTGCTATTATCTCCCCCAACGGTGCTTTCATACCCTTCCGGAGCGGTGCTTTCAGCAACGTACAACAGACTGGAGTTGGAAAAGGTGGAAATATTCAAATTAGCGCTGATTCTGTATCTGTAACCAATGGCGCTCAACTTTCTACCAGTACCTATGGACAAGCGGATGCAGGCAACAGTGGTGGCATTAGCATTGACACTGGGACGCTCACCGTTGCTCATAATTCTGAACTTAATTCTAGCATTACTCCCGGTGGAAGAGGTCGGGCAGGCGATATTAACATCAAAGCCCGCGATTTAGTTTTATTTGATGGTGGGTTTGCACTTAGCAGGTTGGAAAAAGGAGGCAGTGGTAGCGCAGGTAATATTCGCATTACTACAGATGGGTCTGTCCGGGTGACGGGTATCCCTTCAAGTGTTGCCAAAGACCAGACCGGTCAACTGGTGTCCGCCACTTTTGGAGAGGGGGATGCGGGCAGTATAACGATCAAAGCTGGTAATAACGTCGAGTTTGATGGTAGAGGCAGTGATGCATATACCCTTGTGGCTGGGGATAGGGGAGTGGGCAATGCGGGTAACATCACAATCAATAGTCAATCCCTCGCGGTGAGAAATGGTGCTAGATTGGTTGCTCGCACAGAAAACCGAGGAGATGCAGGCAGCGTCAACATAATTGCAAAGGATTCGGTTTCGCTTAACAATGGGTTCATTGACAGCCTAGTTACAAGAGAAGCAGTCGGCAAAGGTGGTGATATCAACATCAGAGCTGGTTCTCTATCTTTAACCAATGGCGCTAAAATTCAAACCGATACCAGTGGACAAGGGAATGCAGGTAAGATTGAAATTAACGCCTCTGATTTCGTGGGTGTCTCGGGAAGCTCTGGACTATTTACATCTACCGCTTCCAATAGCGGTGGACAAGCGGGTGACATCACGGTGAATGTCCCAGAAATCCAGCTATCTGGCTCCAATAGCGGTCTGTTCGCCCAAACAAGCAGTACAGGTAATGCTGGTAAACTTATTTTGCAACCTCTTGGTAACGAACAAAACTTAAAAGTAAATTTTCAAAGTGGAGCGCAGATATCAGCATCTACCAGTAGTAGCGGTCAAGGTGGAACCTTAACAATAACTGCCCCTGAATCTATTACCCTCACTGGCAATGGCTCAATTATATCCGCTGAAACTACAGGCGCTGGCAATGGCGGAGACTTAACTTTGAGGACAGGAAAATTAGTAGCACGGGATGGGGCGCAAGTTACAGTCAGCAGCGCAAATTCTGGGAAAGCTGGCAACCTAACTGTAGATGCTAACTCTATTTTGCTGGACAACAGGGCGAAAATTAACGCCGATACTCAAGGAGGTGGGGGAAATATCTTTCTCAATTCACCTTTATTATTACTGCGTCATGGTAGCAGTATTACCACTAACGCCAGTGGTAATGATATCACTGCTGGTAACATCACAATTGATGCCAAAAATGGCTTTATCATCGCCGTTCCCAATGAAAATAGCGACATTAGAGCAGATTCCGCTAAGTCCCGTGGCGGGAATGTCACCATCAAAAATATTGCAGGGATCTTTGGCATCCAGTCCCGAAATGAGCCTTCCCCAAACACAAGTGATATTACCGCCACAGGAGCAACGCCTGATTTAAGCGGCAATATAGAAATTACTCGACCTGATGTAAACCCTAGTAATGGTTTAGTCGAACTCTCAATTAATCTAGTTGATGCTTCTAACCAAATTTCCAATGCTTGCACACCTGGAACTCGGCAATTCCAAAATACATTTGTGGCAACAGGACGCGGCGGACTACCCATGAGTCCTACTGAACCATTACAAGATGCAAGTACTGTGTCTACTTGGGTGAAATTAAGACCAGAACCAGAAAACTTCGCAAACACAACAACTCAACCACAATTAACAGCAGTTTCAACTGCTCCCATTCCTGCTACAATTCCAATTGTGGAAGCTTCTGGCTGGGTAATCGATCGCAATGGAAACATAGAACTAGTAGCACAAGTTCCTCAACTCAACCCCCACAGCCCTTGGCAAACACCTGCTGACTGTCCTGTATCTCAGGGAGGTGTCAAATATGGCAAAACTTCAGATGCCAAAGCGAGCCGTTAGATTTGCAGTAACTCCCGTAGTCCTATTTACTCTTGCTATTTTCCTGACTATTATCCCTAGCACATTTGCTAAACAACAAAAGACAAATTCACCAGACGAGTTTCACATCCAAACGAATAAACCCCCAGCAGCAATACTACAGGCACTTCTTGAGCAAGGAGAAGTGTTTTATCAAACTGGACGTTTTACTGAAGCAGTAAATGTTCTACAACAAGCTGCCCGTAGCTATCAACGAGAAAGCAATAACCTCGCACAAGCCGCAGCGCTGACTAACCTATCTCTTGTATACCAGCAACTCGGCTCATGGAAAGAAGCTGATGCAACTATTGACAATAGCTTAAATTTACTCGGCTGGAATAAGATAAATCAAAAGTTAAATCTTAACAATCCAAAATCTGAATTGTTAGAAATTCTGGCACAAACTCTAAATATTCAGAGCGAATTGCAACTAGCACAGGGACAAACTGATGCATCTATAAAAACATCACAACAAGCAGAGCAAATCTGGAAGAAATTAGGTGACAATGCTGGAGTAACGCGCAGCCGGATTAACCAAGGACAAGCTCTACGAGTTGCTGGCTTTTACCGCCGTAGTTTAGATATATTGAATGAAGTATCCCAACAATTAATTTCTCAACCTGACTCAATTATAAAAGTAACAGCCTTGCGATCGCTTGGTAATGTCCAGCAACAATTAGGCGAACTTGAGTCATCCCAGAAAAACTTACAACAAAGCTTAGAAATCGCTCAACGTCTACAACTGCCTCTAGAAATTAGTTTGACGGAATTTAGCCTCGGTAACACTGCTAGGTCGTTAAGTAATATTAAAGAGGCGATCGCTCATTATGAAAATGCTGCCAAAATTGCACCAAACCCTCTAGCCAAAGTTCAAGCCCTGATTAATCAGCTGAGTTTGCTTATCGAAAACGAACGTATCACTGAAGCAAAGTCATTAATACCCATAATCCAATCTCAAGTCCCCAATCTACCTACCAATCAAGCTGGTATTTATGCACGGATCAATTTTGCTCAGACCTTGACTACAATTGGTAACAAAAAAGACATTGCAGAGATTCTGGCAAGTAGCGTTCAGCAAGCCAAAATAATCGGCGATGAACGTGCCGAATCCTATGGACTGGGCAGCTTGGGAGAAGTTTACGAGCAGAACCAACAATTGCAAGAAGCACAGAATTTGACGCAACAAGCATTATTTATGGCTCAAAAAATTGATGCCTCAGATATAGCTTATCGCCTTGAGTGGCAGTTAGGACGCTTACTCAAAGCACAGGGAAATATCCCAGCCGCCATATCTGCTTATGATGTTGCTGTAACAACTCTTCAGTCTCTTCGCAGCGATTTAGTTGCAGTTAATCGAGACGTGCAGTTCAATTTTCGCGATCGCATAGAACCTCTTTATCGGCAGTCTGTAGAACTGATTTTACAAGAGATTGGACAAGGAAAACCAGATTTAGATAAAGCACGACAGCGAATTGAAGCCTTGCAAGTTGCAGAACTCGACAATTTTTTCCGAGAAGCTTGCTTGAGCAATCAATTTGTGGTGTTGGACAAATTAGTAGACCGCGACAACCCGAATACTGCGATTTTCTACCCGATTATTCTAGATAACCATTTAGAAATTATTATCAAACTTCCCAATCAACCGTTGATACATAAAACTTCTAAAGTCAATCGTCAGCAATTAGAGCAAGTTATTACAAAAATACGAGAGACCATAGTCGAACCCGATGCTAATCAGAAATTTAAAGCAGCTTCTCAACAGCTTTATAATTGGTTAATCAAACCAGTTGAAACAGACCTCAAAAATACTAAAGTTAATACTCTAGTCTTTATTCCAGATGGGTTGCTGCGAAATATCCCGATGTCTGCATTGTATGATGGGGCATTGTATTTAGTCCAAAAATACTCTGTAGCTATTAGCCCCGGACTGCAACTATTTACTCCCAAACCTTTAGCACACAAAAAATTAAATGCCCTGGTTGGAGGACTATCACAACCACCCAAAAATGAAAAGTTTGCACCACTTCCCAACGTTTTGGTTGAACTGAAATTAATTCAGGAATCAGGCGTATCGACAACTACATTGTTGGATGAAAATTTTACTAGTACAAATTTAGCAAAAACTATCAACGCTCAAGCTTTTAGAGTTGTTCACTTGGCAACTCACGGGCAATTTAGCTCTAAGGCAAAAGACACTTTTATCTTAGCAGCTGATGGACGCATCAATGTGAGTGAATTAGATAGCTTGCTCAAAAGTAGAGAGCAAAAACGAACAGAGCCAGTTGAATTACTTGTTTTGAGTGCTTGCGAAACAGCAGCAGGAGATAACCGGGCTGCGTTGGGATTAGCAGGAGTTGCCCTGCGTGCTGGTGCGCGGAGTACTTTAGCCTCCTTATGGCAAATTGGTGATAACTCGACAGCTTTGTTCATTGAGGAATTTTACCATCAGTTAGTGATTGGTAAAACTACAGCAGAAGCTTTACGCTTTGCTCAATTAAAATTACTTGAAGCTCCTGAATATAACCGTCCGATGTACTGGGCACCCTACGTTATAGTTGGTAATTGGTTGTAGAAATCTAGGCTTATAGCGGTTCTCGCTTGGGTGCAGTACAGTTTTGACCTCTCTCCAAACCTCTCTCCTAAGAGGAGAGAGGCTTTGAATCTTACTCCTCTTCCCTTGAAGGGAAGGGGCTGGGGGTTAGGTCTGTATTCTATGCAATTGAGAACCGCTATATAGATACTTTACTGGATATGAAATTATTAGCGGGTTGGTAATTTCACTAGAGGCATCGTAGCAATATTACCCAAATTGATGGATTGCAATAAACTTTGCCAATCTTCTTCAACAGATGCATCTCTATAATTAGAAATGCGTATTTGTGTTAGCATATTTAAAGCATCAAACCAAATCCCTTTTTCAGCATAGATTATAATCTTCTGCCGAGGCTCATTTGCGGCTTCTATTTGTTGGATAACACGAGAATCTAAATTAACTCTTTTAATGTTCCCTTCGACATATACAGGAATGCTTGCTGCCTCTTTGTTACAATGTACTTTTAAATACCAACGATATGTCTTATCTACTTGTAACGAAGCAGCAGTATTAGAGAGAGAAATACCAATGACACTTGGCTTTGAAGGTAGGGCGATCGCATTTCTATAAACATCATTTTCGGCGCTATCCTGTAAGCTAAATTCAGCGCTTGAGTTAGACAAATTCTTAGTGTAAGGGATATAAAACCAAAACGTAGGCCGTTCTGAAGTGGTTAGTCCCTCTACAATCCCAACAATTGACTTGTTTTCCTGTTCCCCAACCTTTTGTTCCTCTTGAAATGGTACTAAGGCAGTGAGGGGGGTTGGAACCGCAGGGCAATTATCTCGACTACCCATTCCTGCTCTACGCCCAGATATAGGACTTAATGAAGCAGGTGCTTTTGGCAAAATAAAAACTGGTCGAGAAGTAGGTTGTTGAGGTAAAGTCCTACCTTTGCTTGGTTGCACAGGCTGCTTAGTCGTTGCTAGTTGTTTAGTTTGGCCTATTACCTTTGTTGGATAATAGGTGACGCTGCTCAAGATCAGAGCAATTGTTAGCATCCATTTCATATTCCTAGATGCTAGCAGTATAAACGCATAGATACTCTTAGACATTTTACTCTCCTATTAAAAAGGAAATTTAGCTTGCAATCCTCTATTAACTAGACGTATCAGCACAATCAATTTATGCATAAGCGAGGATATCAACAAATTTCTAGCTACTGATATGACTTGCAAAAAAATAATCCCTGCTCGTAAAACAGACATTTTGTCAAGTATAGTAAGGTTGAAATTAGGTTCAAAAAATTAAGCTAACCGTCATTGAAAACTCAAGACTTATAGCTTTCCTTTTAACCTCTCCCCGTTGGCGTCAGCCTGTCGTCAGACAAGGGTCGAGTGACAGCAACAAAAGTTTTTCCGCTTCCCTCTCCTACAAGGAGAGGGTTAGGGAGAGGTAGGGAAGGGGCTGGGGGTTAGGTCTCATAATTGTGGTTCATTTACCTGAAAATCGCTGTAAAGTTGAAAAAACCGGAAATTGACAAGGAGCAGTTGTAGCTAAACTAGAAGCAAAAATCTTTTTTATGCAAAAAGGCGAGTGGGCGATCGCTATTTTATATCTATAAAAACTCTCCTAGTTATGCTGTGAAGGTATTTCTTTGACACACAACCTCAAACAAAGCTATTTTGGCAGAAAGAAAATTAAACGCTTTTTTATGTAGGAGTGCTGCTTGATCATGAAAGAGAGACTAACTACAGAGCAACTAACGCAGATCATCGCTGAAGTTGGAAACCTGCAAGCACGAAAAGAAGCAGAAATTGAACCTGAACAAGTCAAGCAAATTTTACAGGAATTAGGTTTAGCACCGAATTTGCTAGATGAAGCGCTCGTTCAAGTGCAGCGTCAGCAAGTTTTGAAAGTACAGCAAAAACGTAATCGGACAATTGCTATTGGGGTCATTGCTGCTGTAGCGATGGCGATTATGGGTACTTTATTTACTATTGGACAGCATAATTCTACTCTTGAGCGAGTCTCGACTCAAAGAAACCGAATTACTCTCACCCAAGATGACGGTAGTGACCTCAGAAATATCTCCCGCCAGAACAGTCCAGAAGTCTTTTACCGCGTGACGTTAAAAGATACACCCGTGGGTCAAAAGCTAAATTTAACCTGCAATTGGATTAATCCTAATGGTGAAATTGTCAAGCAAAACCGCTATCAAACCCGTGAAATTGACAAATCGATCTGGGATACTCAGTGTCGTTACATCATCGGTTCTGCATCGACTCCAGGTAAGTGGAAGGCACAAATATTTCTCCAAGATCGCCAACTTAGCGAAACAGAATTTGAAGTGAAATAGTATGGAAAACATTCCGCCGGGTGAAAAGATAAATCAGCCTCAGCAATTTATTGGATATTGGGGTTATGGTTCAGGGCGCGAGTTAGAAGCGCGGTTAAATATTATCAAAACGCTGCACACCACTTCTCACCAATTATTGAATCTCGACTCGCTATCCGAGAATAACTACCCGATTTGGAATGTTGTTTATATTGCTATTTCACAAGAATCAATCTTGCCAATTAATTGTCCAATTCATCATTCAGAAGGAGTAGCAGGTATATCTGCATCTGGAATATCTACTTACTTACACTCTGATAGTTCATTTTTACCTGATGTTTGGGTAAAATTACACCGAAGCGATCGCTTAATTTTAGGACGAGAACCTTTTGGAAAAGTCCCCTTGTATTGGATACAACAAGAACAAGTCATTTGGTTTGCATCGCGTCTGCAACTGCTGTTGAAAGTTGTTGAAAATCTGGAAGTCAACATTCCGGGTTTATACGGTTATTCTTGTTTTTCTTATGTTCCCAATCCCCTAACACCGGTGAATCAAATATTTGCAGTTCCGGCGGGAGAGGAGTTAGTTTGGCAAAGTCAATCTGAGTCACAAAAGCTTTCAACACCAATTTCTCAACCTTTATTACAATGGCGTCAAGCAGGTGTGCAAATAAAAGATGAAACAACGTCCGTCAAAGAACTACAAACTCTGCTTCAACAAGCTGTTGAACGGCAAATTTCTGACTTAAAAGATGAGCCTGTAGGCGTTTTTCTCTCTGGGGGATTAGATTCTTCTGTTGTCGCCGCCTTACTGGTGCAAGCGGGGATAAAGGTGATTGGTTATACCTTGGATTTTGGTAACGCAGGTATTTCTGAATCTCTTTATGCCGAAATTGTCGCCCAACATTTGCAAATTCCTTTAGTAAAAGTTGATGCCAATCCGCATCAAATCCAGAAGGCTTTAATTCCGACTGTACAGGCGCTAGATTTGCCTTTTGGCGATGGCGTGACAGTTCCGTTGTTTCTTTTAGGACAAAGGGCTAGGCAAGATACTAGGGTGATTTTTAACGGCGAAGGTGGCGATCAATTGTTTGCAGGTTGGACGAATAAACCTTTAATAGCAGCAGGGATTTACGAAAGCGAAAATCTCTCTATCCAAGAAAATTTTATCAAACAATATCTCCGCACTTTTCATCGTCTTGGGGGTTACGAGGCTCAAATTTACCAGCCACATATTTATGATCAGATACAAAATTTACATCCAGAAGATTGGATTGCAGAAGCACTTGACCCTGAGTATTGCACAGCTGTCCTGCATCGCTTGCGTCGTGCCAGTTTGATGTTGAAAGGGTCACAAAATATACATCCGCGTGCCACTGCTTTAGGATTTGTTCATGGGTTGTTTGTGCGATCGCCTTTCTGCGATTTACCATTGGCTGAGTGGACGTTTCAAGTATCTGGAGAACTGTGTTTGCAGGGAGTTTGTGAAAAATATATCCTGAAGCGAACCGTAGAAAACTTATTACCTTCAGAAATTGTTTGGCGACAAAAGCGTGGTATGGGAGTTCCTTTAACCTCTTGGTGTTTGAATGAGTTTTGGAATCAGATTGGGAACTGGTTAAATCCTGGTAAACTTCGTTTAGAAAACCGCTTTTCTCCCCATCTTGCAGCACAAATCGCTGGTGGGAAGTTGGGCGCTACTATTCAAGGTCGTCGGATTGGTGAAATTCTCTGGTTGCTGATTATATGGCAACTTTGGCGAGTGTATGTTTTTGGTGAAGAACCGGGTCAAGAATCTTTTGATCATCCATTTTGGATACCACAAAAACTATGGAGATTTCCGAAAACATGGCAAGCTTAGAAACAAGTTATGAGTTAGGAGTTGAAAGTGAGAAATTAAATTATTCATCGAGTTATCTTCCTTTCTCTCAAGAACTTGCTCAAGAGTTACTAAATACTTATGATTCACCTCTCTACATTTACCAAGCTGACATCTTAAATCAAACCATCACACGCATCACCGAGGCTTTTTCTTATCCTCAGACTCAATTTCGCTTTGCTAGTGTTACCAATGGCAATATATCACTACTGCAAATTTTTCGCGCCGCAGGTTGGGGATTACACGCTAATACCCCTGGAGATATTTATCTGGGATTACAAGCAGGTTTTTCACCAGAAAAAATTGTCTACAGTGGGAGTAATTTAAATCGTGTTGAGATGGAACAAGTTTTAAATTGGGGTGTCAGAACTCTCAATTTGGACAGTATTTCTCAGTTGCAACTGTGTTGCGAAGTCTATAAATCTCTTACTCCTTCATTTACACCTCGCTTAGGATTGCGTCTGAACTTACCAGAAATTACTGGTGATAGCCGTATTGGTGTACGTCCAGAAGAATTTGCTGATGCGATCGCAGTTACTCGTCAAGTAGGATTAAAACTTAGTGGGTTGCATTTTTATCGAGGTACAGGTACTAATGCGACAGCAGCCTTTACCAATGTAATTGATCAGGTAATAGCCACAGCAAAACTTTTACCAGATTGGGAATATCTAGATTTTGGCGGTGGTTTTGGCTATCCATATCATCATGATGGTGCAGCTTTTAACTGGGAAACTTTTGGTGCAGATTTGAGCGACCAAATCAGTCGTTTAGGAAGAAGTATTGAGTTAGTTCTTGAACCTGGACGAGCTGCGATCGCTGGATGTGCTACTCTACTTACCAAAGTGGTTTCGGTAAAATGGCAGTCAGAAAAACAAATTATTGGAGTAGATACTACCGTTGCTAATCTCTCTGTTCCCGCAGTACATGGCGGTTATCGAGAAATTGTCGCGTGGAAAGAATCAAAATCCAAAACTTACTTGACAGATGTGTGTGGAAACACAACTTATTCACGAGATTATTTAAGCCGAAACTGTTATTTACCTGCGTTAGCAATTGGCGATATTATCGGTATTTTAGATGTTGGTGCTTATGGTTATGCGATGTCATCACACTTTTTACATCGTCCTAAACCTGCGGAGGTTTTATTAGAAAAAGGTACACATCGCTTGATTCGTTGGCGGGAAGATTACAGTATTTTATTAGCAAATCAGGTGTTGAAATAAGTTTGTCATTTGTTATTCAGAGGAATTTCAGATTTGTTTACGCAAAGTATATAAGTAAGTCAGAGGGAATAAAACGTAAATATGCCCCAAATCCCTACCAATAAGCAATATTTCGAGAGTTAACGACAAGGAGAAAATTACCACTATGAAATGTATTAAATGCGGAACTGATAATAAGCTGAAGAACAGAACAGATAATCAAGGACGGTGTATTGAATGTCAGCATCCGTTTGTCTTTGAACCGACGAGCATGGGTACTGTTAAGATTACTGACCCCTTTTTTGCGAAGGCTATTGCTGACAGTTCCGCGAATAACACTTTGTTTTTTACTTCTAAACAGTTATTTTATTTATTAGATAGTCGTCTTAAAAAGAAACCATTTAATATAATAAGTTTGGGTTGTGGATATCTTTTTTTAAATGTCTGGGCTACACTTCTTTTTGGTTCATTTCTCAGCTTTATATTTGGATCTAATTCCTTGATTATTGTAAATTTAATCTATCAATCATGGGTAATTTTTTATTTGTTTAATAACACTAATTCTAGTAAGCTCAACAATGCTAGTCGTCAGGTAAGTGCTAAAGCTTTACAAAGACTAGGAATTTTTATTCTAATCATAGGAATATTGGTAAGTCTGTTTGTATTTAATTCATTCCCTCTATTTGCCATTGTTGTTTTTCTGGGAATGCTATCTGTATATTTGGGGACTCGACAGTTAGGTAGAATTGGATTAGTAGCACAGGAATTTTTATTTTCTCAATCCGAATTTCAAGATTGGTTAAATCGTTGGGAACAAATCAATGGCTCAATTCTGAAAATTCTTCCTTCCCCACGTCAGCAAATTGCACCTGTAGCAATTAATTCTGATGTGACGGCTTACAGTTTTGATAGGTTAGTAGTTTGCGATAGTGCAGCTATTGCTCAACTACTAATTGCTAATAATTTTCACTTTGAAAATAACTGTGCAATTCTCAGCATTACCGGATATCCTGAAAGCATTTTTAACACCACGATGCAAATGCTGCGCCGCAATCCAGAATTGAAAGTCTATGCCTTGCATGATTGTAGTCCCCAAGGCGTTGGTTTAGTTCACCAACTCCGTACTAGTCCTAATTGGTTCAGGGATAGCAACGTTGCAATTATTGATGTGGGATTATTACCACGTCAGATTATTGCTACGAAGCGGGGAATGTTTATTCAATCTTCTAATGATTCGGCGCAAAAAGCTAAAAAGTTAGCTGGGGAAATTCGTCAGAGTTTATCAGATGAAGAATTAGCATGGCTGGAATCTGGTAATTTTGTGGAATTAGAATCATTTAGTCCTCAAAAATTGATTCAAATTTTGAATCGCGGCATAATTAATAGTTGGACTTTAGATAACGATGACAGCAGCTTGATTTTAGTTGGTGATTCCGGAAATTCTATGTATGTTGTGGAAAGCTTTGGTTAGTTCTGTGATTTTCGATTGACTTGCAACCATATTTCTAAACTAACAAGTAACCACAGTTTTACACCATAGCGATTCCAAGTATCGCCTTGATAGTTTAACCAATTGCGAATTGGTAATTGGTTAAAATAAGGAGCGATCGCTGCATGACGATTCAGCAATAAATCTCTGGCTTGTTGTTGCCAATATTTCTGAAATCCTAACTGTACTGGCACCATCATCCCACTTTTTGGACGATGAATAATGGTATCTGGTAAAATATCTGCGATCGCTTGTTTTAAAACTGCTTTTTCTAACACTCCCAAAAGCTTATACTCTGGAGGAATTGTCATACTTAACTCTACAACTCGCTGATCAAATAAAGGAGAACGACCTTGCAAATCAGCAGATTGAGTCAAGTTACTTACTTTCGTGAGAATTTGGTCAGCACCTTTAAATTTAATATTCATTGCCATCAAACGATTCAGATAGCTGGCTTGGGAATATAAATCTTCTTCAAAAATCCAAGGTGCTGTTTGTATTGCTGTCAAAACTTCTGGTTTTAAAAGTTGCGGTAAGTCAGCAGCGCACTTTTGAAAAGAAATTAAATAAGCTTGTAATGAATCTTGATTCGTGACAGAACCATATAAACTATTAATCAGCATTGGCTGATTTTTGGGGCCACCAAAACAGGGGTCGCCACCTTCACCATTTAAAACTACTTGTACACTTTTTCGGGCTAGTTGTCCTAGCAAAAGATTAGGAATAGTTAATGGGTCGCCAATGGGGTCATCTAAATACACCATTGTTTGGGGTAAACGTTCCCACATATCCGCAAAAGTAATTTCTAAAATGTGATGCTGCGTTTGACAATGAGTTGCAACAAGGCTGGAAAATTCTAACTCATTGGGACATTCAGGGCCAAAATGAATTGAGAAAGTATGGACTGGAGAACTATGGAATTTTGCTGCTAAAGCAGTGATACCACTAGAGTCCAAACCACCTGAAAGAAAGACCCCAACCGATTCGTTTTGTGGTGGTAAATATTCTTGAATAACTTGGTCTAGCAGTTCTCGCAAGCGATCGCCATGCCATACTAAAGGTTGATCTATGGCTGTAATCTGTTCTTGCAACTGCCAATAAGTTTGAACCTTGTTGTCGGGAAATTGTAAAGCGGTTCCAGGTCGCAGTTCCCGCACCTGTTCCCAAAGCGTTCTTTCTCCTGGAACAAAGGCACAACAAAGGTAATCTCGCAAAGCCACCAAATCCAAATCAGAGGAACGATAAGGTGATAAAGTCCTTAATTGAGGTGCAATCCAACGAACCGCACCAGTATTAGTGTAGTAGAGAGTACGGCTACCGATGCGATCGCGAATCAACTGCAACACCTGTTTTTCTCGATCCCAAACCACTAGTGCAAACATTCCCACAAGTTGCTTAAGACTTTCATTACCCCATCGTTCCCAAAGATTAGCAACTAGTTGCAGATAATTTCCTCTAAAGCTATCTGGTTCAATTCCCAACTGTTCTAGCAACTGCACTTGGTTAGTTAACCAAATATCACCAACAACAACAAATTGTTTTCCAGAACTGATTGCTAATTTCTCTGTCATAAATCCAGAAACGGTGCGTGGCAAAATTACCACAAATTTTTCATCTCGCCAAGCTATGTCTTCATAACTTGTATCAACTTCTCCCCAAGCTACACGCCAAGTCGGGTTAGGATTGATGAATAAGTTTTTAGAAGATTTACGGCTTTTAAAGGCATCAAATAGCATGAGGAAATTTTCACGTAATTGCAGTATGAATCATAGATGCAAGCAGATTCTATCCCTAAAACCATCGTACAAGCAAGTCAGCAAATGCAAAGTGGCTTGTTAACTTCAACAGCCTTAGTCAAATATTACCTTGAACGGATTCAAAAGTTAAATCCTATACTCAATGCTTTTATTACTGTTCTAGAACAACAATCTCTAGAAACTGCTGCTCAACTAAGTAAGTTGGCGCGAAAAAACCTAAATATGTTACGAAACGTAAATAGGGTTAAAACCCTTGTAAATGACGAAGGACAAATGACAAATGACAGCCTTAGCCAGTTAGCTACAAAATTAGATGCGCTTACCCTGGTGGCAGACTGAATAACTGCCTACCCCTGATTATTGAGCTGATACTATTGAACGTTGATAAGCAAAGCTGGAAGCACAGATATTCTGACAGTTAAGACAGTTAAGACAGTTAAGACAGTTAAGACAGTTAAGACAATAATTATTTGCTATTTATTGCATAGTTTATATATTGAAATCGTGTTAAAGTAGCAAATGATTATATTATGAAAACAAAAATTGGCAAGATGTAGAGGGTAAAAGTAATGAGACTAATATAGGACTTACGCAACTAGCAGATTATTTTTATTTTGTAGTGAACGCGAGTGCGTCTCGTTGGCGTGGTCACTGAGCGTAGTCGTTGGCGCAGCCTAAGAAGAGAAGTGCAGCCTAAGAAGATAAGAGAGGACTTTAGTTCTCAAAATCAGAGATGAAGCCCTGACGACAAACTAAAAGTTTTAATTTTTTGTGGTACTTGCGTAAGTCCTAAGATTAATATTAGTATTTCGTCAATTAATCATCTATCAATTGCGATTGTAAAAATAAAATCTATGCCTAGTCCCCAGTTCAACAAACTCACCCAAACTCAGTTAGGTAAACAGCTTTTTGACGAGCATAATCAAGTAGAAGCATTGAAAAAATCAATCAGTTTTGGTGGGCAATTAGAAGATATTTTTAAAACTCTACCGGAAGTTTTGGTTGATGCTGCTTGCCATGAGGACAAAGGGATTACATATATAAAAAACGACGAATTTGAATATTTTCAGAGTTATAAAGATTTATATAATGACGCTTTAACCATTTTACGTGGGCTTACTCACCACGGACTAAAGTTGGGAGATAAAGTTATCTTTCAAATTGGTCGAAATCAGGATTTTATCCCGGCACTTTGGGCTTGCTTTTTAGGTGGAATCATCCCTGTACCTCTGACCGTTGCTGCTAATTATGATACAGACAATGCCGCAACTAAAAAACTTTATCATGTCTGGCAGATTTTAGATAAGCCGATAATTTTATCGGATTGCGAACTAATTGTCGAAATAGAAAAATTAGCTACTCAATCTCATTTACAAGGCTTGCGAGTCTTATCAATAGATAATCTAAGAAGTCATCAATACTTATCAAAACCAGAGTCGGTTGTAATTCCTCGGTTGACACCAGAAGATCCGGCGTTGCTGTTATTCACATCTGGTAGCACAGGTCTTCCCAAGGGAGTAATGCTGCATCACCGTAATCTTCTATCCATGTCCGCCGGTACAATGCGGATGAATAATTTTACACAAGCAGAAGTTACGCTTAATTGGATGCCCTTAGATCATGTGGGGGCAATAGTATTTTTAGGAATTATGGCTGTGGATTTGGCTTGCAATCAAATCCATGTACCGATTGAATTAATTTTGCGGCAACCCCTCAAATGGTTAGACCTAATTCAAAAGCATCAAGCTACTATCTCTTGGTCTCCTAACTTTGCATTTTCCTTAATTAATCAACAAGTCGAAGAACTTAATCAGTCTTGTTATAACCTCTCCTCAATGAAGTTTTTAGTGAATGCAGGAGAGCAAGTTTCGGTCAAAACTATTCGCTTATTCTTAGAACTTCTAGAGAAACATCAACTGCAAGATAGAGCAATTAAACCAGCATTTGGGATGACTGAATCTTGTTCTGGCATTACTTGGTCAGCAGGTTTAAATAAAGATGAACTCACCCAAGAGAATAGTTTTATATCTCTGGGGAAACCGATTCCTGGGGCTACTATTCGGATTGTTGATCAAGAAAATTATGTTTTACCAGAAAACGAAATTGGGCGACTCCAGATTAAAGGGTTTTCACTGACTGAAGGATATTATCAAAACCCTGAACTCAACCAAGAAGTTTTTCAAGATGGCGGTTGGTTTACTACGGGAGATTTGGGCTATATCCATAATGGTGAGTTATTTATTACTGGTAGAGAAAAACAAGAAATTATTATTAATGGTATTAACTACTTTGCCCATGAAATTGAAACAAACATAGAAGAATTAGATGGTGTAGCTGTTTCTTATACGGCTGCCTTTGCAGTTTTTGACCAAAACAGAGAAACAGATTTATTAGTTATTACTTTTAGCCCAGAATCAAATAATTTTGAAGAATGGGTAAAACTAGTTAGAGAGATTCGCAGCCATTTAACCCAGAAAATAGGCATCGCGCCGACTTATGTGATTCCCTTAGAAGCTGAACTAGTTGCGAAAACATCGATTGGTAAAGTTCAAAAAGCTAAATTAAAAAAAGACTTTGAGCAGGGATTATTTGCAACTCGTATTCAAGAAATTGATGAGTATTTGGTGAAAGAGAGAAATAAAACCCAAAGCTTACCAAAGTCGGAAAATGAGCGCCAAATTGCAGCAGTTTGGTGTGAAGTATTGCAACTTTCGTCAGTGGGTTTACATGATAACTTCTTTGAATTGGGAGGGCATTCTCTCTACTTAATTCGTGTCCAAAACCTGCTAGAAAAACTTTTTGAGCGTCAGCTACCTATAGCTGAGATGTTTAAAAATTCTACAGTTGCGACATTAGCCAATTTCTTAACTGAAGAATCGAATTCAACCAAAGTTACAGAAGAAAAAAGTCGCCAGCGTGCCGAAAACCGTTCGCTTCGCAGTCATGATACTCATGATATTGCCATTATTGGCATGGCTGGGCGATTTCCGGGGGCTAACAATCTGCAAACTTTTTGGGAAAATCTCAAAAACGGAGTCGAAACAATATCCTTCTTTTCGGAAGAGGAATTATTAGAATCGGGGGTTTCTCCTGAACTGTTTAATCAGCCTAACTACGTCAAAGCCAGACCAATTATCGATAAAGCCGAGTATTTTGATAGCGAATTTTTTGGCTACACAGACCGCGAAGCAGAATTGCTCGACCCTCAGCAACGTTTACTGCTCCAATCTAGCTGGGAATGTTTAGAAAACGCTGGCTATAATTCTCACTTATACCAGGGTGCGATCGCTATGTTTGCTGGGGCAAGCATGAACACCTATTTTATCAATAACTGTTATCCAAATCGCGGTCAATTAGATAGCACTGACGAATTGCAACCCTTCACATTAGATTCGATGGGAGGGTTCCAAACGATGGTGGCTAATGACAAAGACTATTTGACGATGCGGATTTCTTATAAACTAAATCTGCGCGGCCCTAGCGTCAATGTCCAAACAGCTTGTTCCACCGGTTTAGCAGTTGTGCATCTGGCTTGTCAAAGTCTGTTGAGTGGAGAAAGTGACATGGCCTTAGCTGGTGCTGCTTCTGTTAACTCTCCTCAAAAGATTGGTTATTTATATCAAGAAGGTTCGATTATTTCTCCAGATGGGCATTGTCGCGCCTTTGATGCCCAAGCCGATGGTACTATTTTTGGTAGTGGCATCGGGGTTGTTTTACTCAAGAGATTAAAAGACGCTTTAGCAGATAACGATCATATCTATGCTGTCATTAAAGGATCTGCCATGAATAACGATGGTGGCACAAAATTGGGATTCGCAGCACCCAAAGGAGAAGGTCAGACTTCAGTAGCAGCCGAAGCGCTAGCCTTTGCAGGAGTTGAAGCTGATACTATCGGCTTTGTAGAAGCTCATGGTACAGGTACTAGACTCGGAGACCCCATCGAAGTTGATGCACTCGCTAAAGCATATAGCGCTGCTAAACAGGGAGAGTGTGCTTTGGGGTCTGTGAAAACAAATATCGGACATATACAAATTGCTTCTGGTATTGTCGGTTTAATCAAAGCTGCTCTAGCTCTTAAGCATCATATTATTCCCCCGACTTTACATTTCAATATTCCCAATCCCCAAATTGATTTTTCTAAGACTCCTTTTTATGTCAATAGCGAAGCCATACCCTGGACTGCAAAGCAACGAGATGGCAAAGAATTACCTCGACGAGCAGGGGTGAACTCTTTAGGAATTGGTGGTGTGAATGTTCATGTTGTGCTAGAGGAAGCTCCCACCATTATTCCTCAGCAGAATGAGATTAAGCGTACCCAGCATTTACTGACACTTTCTGCCAGAACAGAACAGGCTTTGGTAGATTTAGCCAAAAACTATGCAGAATTTCTCGAAAATCATCCCGAAAGTAATATCTGTAATGTGGTATTCACCGCAAATACTAGTCGAGTTAAATTCTCAAATCGGTTGGCGGTGACTGGCTCTCAAATTAGTGATTTTGTCACCAAATTACGTAGTTTTGTCCAACAAGATGTAGAGTCAGTAATTTCTGCTCAAGTTGATGAAAAGAAGCCTCCTAAAGTTGCCTTTTTGTTCACAGGACAGGGTTCTCAATATCTGGGAATGGCTGAACAACTTTATCAAACCCAGCCAACTTTTCGGCAAACTTTAGATCGATGTGAAACAATATATCAAGAACTAACTGATAAATCTTTACTGCAAGTCATATTTGCTAATTCAGATGTGGATTTAAACCATACATCTTATACGCAACCAGCTTTATTTGTTGTCGAAGTAGCATTAGCTCAATTGTGGCGTTCTTGGGGAATTGAACCTACTGCGATTTTGGGACATAGCTTGGGTGAATATGCTGCTGCTTGTTTTGCCGGAGTTTTTGATATTGAGAGTGGTTTAAAACTTGTTACCAAACGTGCTAACCTGATTGGTGAATTGCCAGCAGAAGATGGCGCGATGGCGGCTATTTTTGTAGATGAAAATTCTATTGTTCAATTTTGCCAGAGCCAAGGAATAAAAATAGCGATTGCAGCTATCAATGGCGAACAACATACAGTAATTTCCGGTGAACGAATAATTATTCAACAAATTTGTGAACACTTTATCAACGAAGGAGTTAAAGTTCGTCAATTAAAGGTTTCTCATGCTTTTCACTCACCATTAATAGAGCCGATATGCGAAGAGTTTAAAATTACTCTCCAGCAAATTTACTTCGCTAAACCTCAAATCCCTATAATCTCTAATCTGACGGGAGAAGTCGCTGATGACAGCATTGTTACTCCTGAGTATTGGATTGAGCATTTGTTGCACACTGTGCAATTTCATCAAGGAGTTTTGTCTCTGCAATCTTTAGGGTGTGATACTTTTATCGAAATCGGCCCGAAACCTGTTTTATTAGGAATTGTCCAGTCATCGATATCTAACTCTTTGATATTACCAAGTCTGCGTTCAGGATTTTCTGACTGGGAGGTTTTATTAGAAAGTGTTGGCCAGCTTTATGTTCGTGGTGCAAATATAGATTGGTTTGGTATTGATAAAGACTATCAACCTAGAAGATGTCCTTTACCAACCTATCCTTTTCAGCAACGCCGACATTGGATTCCTTTAAAGACTCAATTGCAAACTTCTTCAGAGGAATCTGTTGTTGTCAAGATGCTGTCTCAAAAAGATCCAAAAAGCTTGATGCAGACTCTACTAGAAACTGGCAATTATTCGGAAGGGGAAAAACAAACTTTATCGGCAATTGTTCAACAATTAATCAAGCTGCATCATCAAAACACAGATAATTCTAGTTGTGAGAACTTACTTTACCAGATGGAATGGTTGCCTTATGCTTTATCAAACAGGGAATTACAGAATCTAGAAAAATTTCAAATTGATTTAGACTCTTATCTAGGAGAACAAATAAAATCTGCACCAATTACTGGAGTTGCTCTAGCTTTTAGGGAGATGGAAGAACTTAGTGCAGACTTTATTGTTAAAGCTTTAAAAGATTTGAAATTATTTGAAATCAATACTATCTTTTCTCCAGAAAACAGTTTTCGTCAGACTGGAATGAAACAGGAGTATAAATTGCTATGGAATCATTGCTTGAAGATATTGGTAGAAACAGGGCTTCTAGAAAAGCATGGCGATGACTGGAAAATCATCAGTGAACCGCAAGAATCTCACCCTGATTTAACAGTAGATAATTTAATTTTTAAGTACCCAAATGCGCGTGTAGAACTGACACTGTTTAGTCGAGTAGCTGCCAAATTAGCGGACATACTTACAGGAAAAATTTCTCCTTTATCTATCTTATTTCCCCAAGATGAGCAAATTGGAGCCGCGCAGTTTTATAAAGAAACATCTTGGGCAAAAGTTCTCAATCTTGGTATTTCTAAAACAGTTGAGCTTTTATTATCAACTTATTCTCCCTCAGAACCAATCCGCATTCTAGAAATTGGTGCGGGAACTGGAGGAACTACCCATCAACTACTCAAAGCTTGTACTTGTCACCAGATTTCGTACACATTTAGCGATATCTCACCATTCTTTCTTGAGACTGCCAAAGATACCTTTGCTCAGTTTCCCTTCATAGAGTACAAGGTTCTGGATATCGAAAAAGACCCGGAGCTTCAAGGTTTTTTACCCAGTTCTTATGATTTGATTATTGCGGCAAATGTATTACATTCTACGCGGGATTTGCAAAAAGAAACCTTACCTTACATTCGCGGTTTACTGCGTCCTGGAGGACATTTATTACTGTTAGAACTTACCCATCGATCGCGGTGGATTGATTTGATATTTGGTGTGGCTCAAGGTTGGTGGCGGTTTAGCGATGCCTACGGTGACAAGCCACGCAATTTACGACCAGATCATCCCATAATTGCAGCGTCTACCTGGAAATCTATCCTCTTAGAATCTGGCTTTGCTCAAGCTGAATTTGTTTCTCCTGACGAAAAAATCGGTAGTCCTTTATTCCAGCAAAGTATCATTGTTGCCCAAAATGCAGAAAATAATATTTCGGGAGATTGGCTAATTGTTACAGATAGTGAGCAAAATCTGGCGTTAGCGATTCAAGAGCAACTGATAAAATATTCTGGCTCGTGTGCGATCGCCAATCCAGAGCATAGCTTTGAGCTAGACACGTCTTGGCGTGGGATAATTTATCTTGTTAGCGATCGCCACAATCAATCTGGGTCAATTTTATTTAATCGCTGTAGCCGTTTTCTAAATCTTCTCCAGGCGATTAAAAAAATCGCAAATCCTCCGAAATTGTTCCTCGTCACCCTAGGCGGTCAACCATTTGGACTAGAACAACCATCTTTTGTTAATCAGTCTCCCCTTTGGGCTTTGGGGCGCGTTGTGGCGCTAGAAGAACCAGAATTATGGGGGGGAATGATTGACCTTGACCCCCACGCCGATATTACTCAAAATCTTGCGGCTTTACTTCTAGCATTAACAAACTCTGTTACAGAAGATCATCTTCTCTTCCGCAATAATCAAGCTTATGTGGCGCGTCTGGTTCCACAGCAATCTTTACCGACAAAACCAGTTACTATCCAAACTCAGGCGACCTATTTGATTACAGGAGGAATTGGTCATCTAGGATTGCAACTTGCTCACCATTTGGTTGATTTGGGTGCAAAAAATCTCATTTTGACTACCCGCCGTCAATTTCCTTCCCGAACTGAGTGGGGGTCACAAGTAGAATTTTCAGATATTATTCAAAATCTCATTACTTTAGAAGATAAAGGCGCATCTGTGGAAGTTTGTCAAGCAGATGTGGGAGATTTTCAGCAAATGTCTGGCATCTTTGAAACTATCCAAAAAACATCCTATCCGCTACGAGGTATTTTCCATCTGGCTGGAGTATCAGGACGCAAAACGCGATTGAGTGAATGTACTTTAGATGATATTGAAGAGGTTTTTCAAGCCAAAGTTCGGGGTTCCTGGAATTTACATCAATTATCTTTAGAGACGGAATTAGATTATTTTGTGTTTTTCTCTTCCGCAGGTGCAATTTGGGGAGCGAAGGAGCAAGGTTTATACGATGCAGCTAGTCATTTTATGGATGCTTTGGCTCATTCACGTCATCTTCAAGGATTACCAGCTACCACTTTGAATTGGGCTTTATTAGCTGGAAATGGTATAGTTTCTCAAGAGTATGAAGATTGGCTAAAACAAATTGGGATGAAAGAAATTGCTTTAGATAAAGCTTTTCGAGCAATGACTGCTGTTATGGCATCTGGGAAAACGCAAGTTTTATTAGCTGATGTCGATTGGGTTAGGTTCAAAAATATTTATCAATTTCACAGCAATAAGCCTATTTTAGAAAAATTGGGAGAACCCCAAATATCTGTTAAATCTGTTAAAAAATCAAGCTCATCACGCCGTTTTATAGAAGAGGTTCCGCCAGGAGAACGTCGAGAGCATTTGTTTGCATATATTGGAAAGCAAGTTGCTACGATTTTGGGAATCAAGCAGATGCCTGACCCGGATCAAGGATTTTTAGAAATGGGGATTGATTCTCTGCTTTCTATTGAGTTGAAAAATAGATTAGAAAAAGGTTTGGAGGTTTCTTTGTCTGCTTCTTTGATATTTGATTTTCCGAATATTACAAAATTAGGTAATTATTTGGTAGAACAGGTTTTTGATTGGCAGGTGAATGCAGTTGTAGAAGCTGACTTTTCACGTTATGTGGAAAAACAAACGCGAAACCTAACCCCCCAGCCCCCTTCCCTACAAGGGAAGGGGGAGAATTCAAAGCCTCTCTCCTTGCAGGAGAGAGGTTTGGAGAGAGGTTTTCCAGAACCCGTGAAAAGTCAGGTTGTAGAAGCTGCTTCTATTCAGCAAGAGGTTAATCAGGATTTAATTTTGCAGGAACTTGCAGATTTGGAGGCTTTTCTTGGTAATTCGTAATACTTCGACTCCCTTCGACTACGCTCAGGGCAAGTCGCTCAGTACAAGTTCGTAATTCGTAATTAATATGGATATATCAGATAACGATAAGGCTGTCCAAGCTAGGGTATTTAAGGCGCTGAATGAAGCGAGGGAGAGATTAAAGGCTGTTGAAGCTAAACAAAGTGAACCGATCGCAGTTGTTGGTTTGGGTTGTCGTTTTGGTAATAATATTTCTACTCCCCAGGCGTTTTGGTCTTTTCTCAAAGCTGGTGGTAATACGCTGAGGGATATACCGCGCGATCGCTGGAATGTTGATGATTTTTATGATTCAGATCGTGGTAAAGCTGGTAGAATCTACGTGTCTCAAGGCGGTTTTCTCGATGATATCTCGATGTTTGACGCGCAATTTTTCGGGATTGCACCGAGAGAAGCTTTGCATATTGATCCTCAGCAACGGTTACTGTTAGAAGTTGCTTATGAAGCGTTGGAAGATGCGGCGATGGCTGCGCCTAGTTCTAGAGTTGGCAAAACTGGGGTTTTTATTGGAATTACCAATAATGATTATACTCGTCTGATTGCGCCGGGTGGTAATTATAGCACAGTTGGGGCTTATCATATCTCTGGAAATCATCTAAACGCTGCTGCGGGACGCATCTCTTATCTGTTGAATCTGAACGGCCCTAGTTTGGCTGTGGATACGGCTTGTTCTTCTTCGCTGGTGGCGATTCATTTAGCGTGTCGTTCTTTGCGATTTACTGAATGTCGTCAGGCTTTGGTGGGAGGTGTCAACCTGATTCTCACGCCGGAAGTACCCATCGCCTTGTGCAAAAATCAGATGTTAGCTGCTGATGGTAAGTGCAAAACCTTTGACGCCAGCGCTGATGGGTTTGGGATTGGTGAGGGTTGCGGAGTCGTCGTTTTAAAAAGGTTGAGCGAAGCCTTAGAAGATGGCGATCGCATTTGGGCGTTAATTCGGGGAACGGCTGTCAATAATGACGGTGCAAGTGGCGGTTTTACAGTTCCTAATGGCCCTATTCAAACAGATTTAATTCGTGAAGCTCTCAATGATGCACGTTTGAGTGCCGATGTCATTGATTATATCGAGGCTCACGGTACTGGTACAGCTTTGGGAGATCCGATTGAAATTAAAGCGATCGCTGATGCTTTATGTGTCAATCGCTCGAAGTCGCAACCTTTGTTAGTCGGTTCTATCAAAACAAATCTCGGACATCTCGCGGCGGCGGCGGGGATTTCTGGTTTCATCAAGACTGTATTATCTATATATCATTCGGAAATTCCGGCTCATCTGAATTTCCAAAAACCAAATCCTCATATTAATTGGGATAGTTTACCCCTTGATGTGGTGACACAATCTCGTCCTTGGACTGTTAGTAATGGGAAGATAAAAGCGGCTGGAGTTAGTTCTTTTGGAGCGTCGGGAACCAATGCTCATGTAATCTTGAGCGAACCTCCGCAAGTACAATCCTCGACTCAAACAACATCCCCCATACTAATTACCCTCTCTGCTAAAGACGACGAGCGCTTAACCCTCTTAGCTACTCGCTTCCTCAGCGTCTCTGCGTCTCTGCGTGATATCGCCTTTTCTTTAAATACAGGCCGTTTTCATCATAAACAACGACTGGCTTTGTTGGTTTCTAGTGTTGACGCTTTTCGGGAGGGGCTTCGGAATTTCACGCAGAGGCGCAGAGGCGCAGAGGTAGGAGGGGTTATTTGTGGGGAGGCGCAAGGAAATACTAAGGTGGCTTTTCTTTGTGGTGATGAGGGAGTGATATCTCCTGGGGTGGCGGAAGATCCTGTGTTTCGTGAGGCGTTTGCTCGATGCGATCGCTTATTCCAAAATTATTTAAATTTTTCTATTAAAGAGTTACTTGATAAAGATCAAGATATAGATCATCCTCTATATGTGCAACCGACTTTATTTGCTCTGCAATATACTCTTTGTGAACTTTGGAAGTCTTGGGGGATTCGTCCTTCGGCAATTTTAGGTTCTGGTTTGGGTGAGTATGTCGCGGCTCAACAAGCTGGAGTTTTTTCTATTGAAGATGCTGTTAAATTGGTTGCAAGTCACGCTCGTCTGTTGAATCAAAAAGTTGGGGAGGACGGATTTTTAGCTTTTCAAAAAATAGCTGAAGAAGTTTCTTATCATAATCCTCAACTGACTTTAATTTCTCATGGTGAAGTTGTTGGTAGTTCTATTAAAACTGCTGCTTATTGGGTGCAACATCTGCGTCAATCAGATAATGTTGCTAAGGGAATTGCCACTTTGCATCAGATGGGCTATCAAATATTTCTCGAAATGGGAACTCAGCCTAGTCTAATTAATATTGGTCGTCAAAATTTACCTGACAGTGAAATCCTTTGGTTATCTAGTTTAGCTCAAGATGTTAGCAATTATCAGCAAATACAAACTGTTTTAGCAGAACTATATGTAAGAGGAGTAAATATTAATTGGCAAGAATTTCATCGTTATCAACCAGGGCAGAAAATTAGTTTACCAAATTCTCCTTTTATCCGCAAACGCTATTGGGTAACTCCTGTTAATTCTCATAACTATGCACATCCTTTATTAGGCGATCGCTTACCCTCTCCTCTATCTTCTATTCAATATCGAGCTAGTATTAGTCAGAACAATCCAGCGTTTTTAGCTGAACATCAAGTTTTTGATCAAGCTATCTTTCCCGGTGCGGCATTTATTGAAATGGCGTTAGCTGCGGGAGAAGGTAAGGCAGTTAGTCTAAAAAATGTTGAATTTAATAAAGCTTTATTGCTTGGAGATACCGAAAATGTTTTACAATTAGTTATTGATAAAGAACTCTCGAAAAAACAAAGTTTTCACATATATAATCAAGCTGGGAATAATTGGGATGTACTTGTTTTTGGAGAAATTGAGAACTTACAACCAATTAATTTAACTACCCAAAATTTAGAAGAAATAGAAGCGGAATCTCCCGAACAGGTTGACATTAATTCATTCTACGAAAAATACAAAAAATCTGGGGTAAATTACGGTAGTAACTTTCAGCTAATTCATCAACTTCATCGGAGTAAAAATAGGGCGATCGCTCGAATTAAGTTAACAGATAATCTACATTTAGCAGCGAAAAAGTATCATTTTCACCCAGCAATGCTTGACGCTTGTTTTCAGGCGATCGCAGCTATATTATTTGAGCAAGATTCATCTTCAACTTATGTCCCAATCCGCATTGCTAAATTCCAATTTTTCCGCTCTCCAAGTGATAGCATTATCAGTGCAGTTAGATTAACGAAAAGTTACCATAGTTTAATTGTATCGGATATTGATATTTATTCAGAACAAGGTGAATTACTAGCAGCAATTACCGGATTTGAACTCAAATCAGTTCAACGCCAAGAAATTATCCGCCATGCAAGTCAAGCTCAATCTTATATAGAAGAATGGATTCCCCTACCACCATTATTACCCGATGGTAGAGAGTTTTTACTTACTCCCGATATCATTAAAACCCAAGTCCAACTACAGCAATTAGAACAGCAGTTAGCAGATAAATTGCGTCAATATGAACGCTTGCTGGGTGAGATGGAAACTTTAAGCGTCAGTTATGTATGGGAAGGTTTAAAAAAGCTTAACTGGGAACCGAAATTAGGTGAAACTTATCAAGAAGAAACAATTGCGGCTCAAGGTGGAGTCGTTGATTTTTATCGTCCCTTATTATCGCGCTGTTTCAGCATCCTAGCCGAAGAAGGAATTGTTACTCAGCAAAAAGATGGCTGGTTATTAGCAAAAGAACCAATTACATCTTCCTGCCAATCACAAATTCCATACCTTCGCAGCCAATTTCCCGATTACCTTGCAGAAATCAACCTGATAGAACGTTGTGGTTTAGCTTTAGCAGCTGTAATGCGTCGCCAAATAGAGCCATTAGAACTACTATTTCCCCAAGGCGATTTAAATGCGATCGCATCTGTGTATTCTGATGCGGCTGGGGCTAAATTGATGAATGAACTAGTTGCAGAAACTATTAGATGTGCAGTAGCCAACTTACCAACAAATCGCCAGCTAAGAATTTTAGAAATCGGAAGCGGAACCGGATCAGCCACCACAGCAATTTTACCGCATTTAAATAATAGTCAAATTGAGTATGTATTTACCGATATTTCCTCAAGATTTTTAACCAGAGCCAAAGAAAACTTTAGCCATTATCCCTTCATAAAATATCAAACATTAGATATAGAAAAAAACCCGCTTACTCAAGGTTTTCTCCCCAGAAGCTTTGACATTATCATCGCGGCCAACGTCCTCCATGCAACAGCAGACATCGACAAAACCCTCCAACACGTACAATCCCTAAGCGCACCCAACGCCCTACTAATAATATTAGAAAGCACCGGCGCACGTCGTTGGATAGATTTAACCTTCGGCTTAACAGAAGGCTGGTGGTTATGTAGTAAAGATCCCCAACGCAACGGTTATCCTTTACTAAATACAAAACACTGGCAAAACCTACTTACTAATCATGGGTTTGCAGAAACTAATATCATCGAACCAACCAACCCAAAAACACACAACCTCTTAAAACAAACCATAATCATCGCCAAAAACAACCTTCCTCCTCTCTGCGCGACGGACACTTTGCTCAACGGGGGGAACCCCCGCCCGCAAGTGTCCTCCTCTGCGCCTCTGCGTGAATTAATCTTTACTGATTCCAAAGGAATCGCCGAAACTTTAATCCCCCCATTCCAACAAAAAGGAATTACTTGTTCACTCATCTCCCCCCAACAAATTAATCCCGACTTATTCACCCCAGAAACCCGCGAAATAATCTACCTCTGGCCATTACAAGAAATAGAAGGTGAAATATATCAACAAGTAGAAACTCATTGTCAACGCTTCCTATATTTAATTCAGGTATTATTACAACAAGAAAATCCCCCCGCCCTCATCCTCATCACCCAAGGCTCCGTACCAGCAAAACAAGTCACATCTCCAGCACAATCTTCCCTATTAGGAATTGCCTTAAGCCTAATACTAGAACACCCTGAACTAAAATTTCGAGCCATAGATTTAGATCCTAACGAACAAGATGTAGGAGAAAAATTATTCCGAGAAATTTACCACGATACCCAAGAAACCCGCATCGCCTTACGTGGAAATGAACGCTTTGCTCCGCGTTTAGTAGAGCAAAAATTAGCAGAAGGAAACATCAATTTCCGTCAAGATAGCTGTTATCTAATTACTGGTGGTACAGGCGGATTAGGTTTAGCCACCACCCGATGGATGATAGAACGTGGCGCTCGTCATTTAGTATTATGCAGTCGCAGTGGTGCAGAAGCTCTCACCCCTGAAATTATTGCAAATCTGCAATCAATCAACGCAGATATCCAAATCAAAGATGTTGATGTCACAGATGCCGAAAAACTGCACACTATACTACAAGAATGCCGATCGCACTATCCTATGCGGGGAATTTTCCACATCGCCGGCACTTTAGACGATACAACATTACTGCGACTCACACCAGAACGTTTTAACCATGTTCTCGCACCCAAAGTAAAAGGAACTTGGCTACTGCATCAATTAACGCTCAATGATCCTTTAGATTTCTTCGTTTGTTACACCTCTGCTGTATCCCTAATTGGCTCGGCGGGACAAGCTAATGCGGCGGCGGCCAATGCCTTTGAGGATGCCTTTGCCTATTATCGTCATGCACAAAATTTACCTGCAACAGTAATAAATTGGGGGCCGTGGAGCGAAATTGGTGCAGCAGTCGATCGCAATGTTTTAGAAAGATTAGCAGCCAAAGGTTATAATGCGATCGCACCTGATTTAGCACTCAATACTTTAGAAAAAATCTTATTTAACAAGATTGTTCGTGCTGGTGTAATTGCCATTGATTGGCAACGTTTCCCCTACATCAACCAAAGCTTTTATCAAAACTTCTTACCTCACGTAAAAACTAAATCTTCAACTGCATCAAATATTTTAGAACAATGGCAAACATTACCTGTAAAACAGCGTCGAGATTTGCTCATTAACCATATAAGTTTGCGCGTCTCCACTGTATTAGGACTATCAAAAAATGAAGTAGTATCTCCCCAACAAGGCTTTTTTGATATGGGGATGGACTCTCTCACCTCTACAGAACTTCGTAATCTTATCCAAACAGA
>NZ_JAIVFV010000079.1 GCF_020829445.1 Nostoc sp. CHAB 5836 | reverse complement strand
CATTGGGAACGGCTGAAGCAGCGACAAAAATACGTCCTGAATCGGATGGTACAGGAAAAGTATATTAGTGGTGCGAACGCAGCCCGAACACACACTGAAAAAGTTGTGTTTCAATCTCGCCAACGGGGAATTATCGCTGCACCACACTTTTTGTTTTGGTTAGCCAATCAAATCCCCCCTAGCCTTTCTTACAAAGGAAGGAATCAAGCCCCCCTTTTTAAGGGGGGTTGGGGGGATCAATCTGTGATTCGCACGACTATAAATCGCCCCTTACAGCAGTTTGTCCAAGCACAGGTACAGCAGGTAATTTCTTCTCTGGCCACCAACAATGTCCATAATGCAGCAGCGTTGGTAATTGATAACCACACTGGGGAAGTTTTGGCTTATGTCGGTTCGCCTGATTACTTTAATGAAGCAAAACTGGGACGCAATGATGGAGTTCAGGCGCTACGCCAACCAGGGTCTACCCTCAAACCTTTTGTCTATGAATTAGCTTTAGAAAAAGGTTTAATTCGTCCAAATACTATTTTGGCAGATGTACCCGCCCATTACGCCATTCCCGGCGCGAAACTTTACAGCCCCACAGATTACACCGAAAAATTTCTTGGCCCAGTGCGGGTAAGAATCGCTTTGGCAAACTCCCTAAATATACCCGCAGTACGCCTGTTAGAAAAAGTAGGTGTGCAAACTTTTTTAGAACGTCTGCATCAACTGGGATTTGAACACCTCAATCAAACTCCAGAACATTACGGTTTGGGTTTAACTTTAGGTAGTGGCGAAGTCAGTCTCTGGGAACTAGCTAGGGCTTACGTTACTATGGCACGGCAGGGAGATGCTACGCCGTTAGTAAGCACATTTTCTAATTCCCCACCCCCTACTCTCCACTCCCTACTCCCTAATCACACAATATGGCAATTAATCACCAACATACTCAGTGACAGCTATGCTCGTGCAACAGCATTTGGTGTAGACTCTGTATTAAATTTACCCTTTGCTGCTGCTGTTAAAACTGGTACTTCTTCCAATTTTCGGGATACTTGGACAGTTGGCTTCACTAGTGATTACACCGTCGCTACTTGGGTAGGCAATTTCAACGGTGAACCGATGCGTCAGGTTTCAGGTGTGACAGGGGCTGCACCGTTATGGAATCGAATTATGTTACATCTACATGAACATCAAGAACCAAAAACTTTTCCGCCTCCAGAAGGTTTGGTGGAATTACCTATTTGTGCCATTTCGGGGTTACGACCAACACCCGATTGTACCTCTGTGGTGCAGGAATATTTCTATCCGGAAGATAAAAGTAGTTACCAACATCAATATCAATTTAATTTACCACCAGAGTATGATGAGTGGTTAGCAAAACAACAGCAATCGAATTTTATTTCTACCAATTTGAGAATTTTATCTCCGCATCATGGGGATTTATTCTTACTATATCCAGGTGAAGAAACGAAGCAAAAACTCGAATTTAAGTTGGCGGTAAATAAATCTGCGCCTGTAGAGTGGTGGCTGAATGGTGAAAAGTTAGATAAAAACTCAGCTAATTATTTATTTTGGTATTTACGTCCTGGAAATTGGACATTGGAAGTCAGAAGCGGGGAAATGAGTGACGAAGTAAGTTTTCGGGTGGAGTTAGCTAGTGTAAAACCCACGCGTCGGGGATTTTCTATTAAGTAGGTCGGCGCAATTAAAGATAACTCGTGATGGCTGTCATTTGTCCTTTGTCATTCGTCCTTGGTAAGGGTTTCAAGCCTGTTTACGTTTCGTCATATAGTTTGATTTATTTTCACCGACTTACTTAGTAATTCTCAGGTAAACATGAATCGCCCATAATTAGGGTTTGCCTCTTCTGTCACTTTCGGCACAGAATAATCTCAATTCCCTATTTTTTTTAAGTCTTTCTGCAACAAGAGTATTTAAATGGCCAAATATCATTGGTGACAAGTTAAGGTGATAAACCATTTGTCAATAAGTAATAATGCTTAAAATTTTCCTGAAAAACGGGGTAGAAAACACTATTTTTGGTTAGGCGATACCTAGGTTGGGCTGCGCCTACGCGAAATTTTTAATGCATAATTCATTCTTGTGTTCAAAGCTAAGTACAATATCTAATTTCATACTAAGATAATTCGTAATTTTTCAGGATAATTACGAATTGACAGAATAAATTTTCTCTTAACTTGTCACGAATGACCAAATATGAATGCGATCGCTCAATTTTTGATCCTCTCTGAGAGAAAGATTACAAGTTACGTAAATTCACCCAAAAAGCTCTTTAAAGTAAATTTCAATATTCGTAAGTATACCGCTGGCATTTCACTTTCATATCAATAGTATGTGAAGGAGATATATGCAGGTGAAATCTAGCTAAGAACAATATTAATCAATAGACATCTCCAGAAATTAGGTTTTCACCTAGACAGAATAAGCGTTTGAGATTCTTTTTCGGAGATGTCTAATAAAACCTGCTATTGAGCCAGCATTCCACACCCCCGACTTTCACAATCGGTTTCTCCGATTTTTATCTGGGGCAAATGTTGTATTTAATACAAATATTATCAAATCAGGATTGCGATCGCTCATCGACAAAAGCCGAAAATTCCTAGTGTGACACTTTCGGGTGCAGAATGTGGGTTAATATAATTGCTGCGTTGTTTAAGGGAGGTTTCGGGGAATATAAGACTTTTAAAACACGCTATATGGGGTTAGGTTTATGAAGTTTTGATCTCAAAAACAATACTTTTCAAACATCCTCTAAGGTTTGAAAGTTCGACTACTAATCGGTCAGATTCAATTCATCGGTAAGCAAATTCGTAGAAAGGATTTTAGACCTATTTGTGATTAGTCTTACTTATAAATACTTGCAATTAGTCTTAGTCCAAAACTATGTTATTTGCAAGTCAAAGTGTTTCTGGCTGCTACAACTAAGGCTCTAAATACGGTCTTAAGTGTAGTTATGCATTTCACCATCCAGATCAAAAGGAAATCAAAAATGTTAATTTTGTGTGTTCTACAGTCAAGACAGTGGCTCGGACGGAAAGTATCTTCACGACTAATTAGCTTGCTCGCCCTGTTTACAACTGTGATGCACTTTGAGGTGCTTTCTAGCCCAGCATTGGCCATCCCACCGGCTGCATCTGTTCAAACCAAGCTAAAAGTGCCTATTTCAATGAGCTATGAGCCCTTCAATACTAGCCGTTACTTGAAAGTACCGCCCAACTTTTCCATCTCCGTTTATGCTCGTATTAAGAAAGCCCGCTTTATGGCAGTTGCTCCCAATGGCGATCTTCTAGTATCGCAGCCCAGTACGGGTAAAGTGTTACTGGTAAGACCAAATGGCAGTAGAGACCCAATTATTTCTGACTTCGTAGCAGGTCTACGCAGACCGCACGACATTGTGTTTCACAAGATTAACAACACAACATACATTTACATCTCTGAGACTCATCAAATTAACCGCTTCATCTACAAACCTGGAAACACAATGGCGCAAAATCGCCAAGTTGTCGTAGCTGGTTTACCAGACGCCAGTACCCGGGAACTGAGAGGTTCTTACGGTCACGAACTGAAAAATATTGCACTCGATGCCAACCACAAACTATATGTGTCCATCGCCTCGACATGCAACGCCTGCCTATCAGATACTGTTAGTAACCCAAAGCGCGGTGCAATTTACCAGTACAACGCTGATGGAACTAATCGCCGGCTTTTTGCCCAAGGTTTACGTAATGCAGAAGGACTCGCATTCGTCCCTGGCACAAATGACCTCTGGGTAACTGTTATGAATCGAGACAACGTCGCCTATCCTTTCAGGGATGCCACTGGCAACTACGGTAAGATTATCCCGTCCTACGTAGACAACCACCCGCCAGAACAGTTCACGCAAGTGCGAGATGGCGGTAACTACGGTTGGCCATTCTGCAACTCCAATCCTGACACGTCAAGTGGCTTCAACAATATGCCCTTCGATCGCGACTATGAGTTCAATGCTGATGGACGTGTTAATTGTAATGCGATGGACAAGATCAAAAAGGGTATGCAAGCACATTCGGCCCCATTGGGACTAACCTTCTTACAAAATACGAACTTTCCCCGTCTCTACTCAAATGGGGCAGTGGTGGGGTTGCACGGTTCATGGAATCGGCAGGAAAAAACCGGCTACAATATAGCTTACTTTCCCTGGGACACTAGGAGAAATCTCCCAGGAAACCAGATGAATTTAGTCAGTGGTTGGTTACTTGCAGCAACGCAAGAAGTCTGGGGGCGACCTGTAGATATGGTAGTGGATCAGCAAGGTAATTTGTTAATCTCGGATGACTATGGCCACGCCATCTACAAGCTCTCCTACACGCCACCAGGCTAAGTTTTATCAAACAGAATTCAGCATGAATTCTGACCAAAAAAACCGACTTTGGCGTGAGCGCTTGGTCGAAGGCTGAATAAGTGGGTCCTCCTCCCTTGCCTACCGTGTATACACAAGTCGGCAGACCTCTCCCCAAACCCCTCTCCGAGGCACAGAGGGGCTTTGAAGATTGGCTCCCCAACCCTTTAAGAGAAGGGGCTGTTCTTGTTAGGTCTGAGAGGGCTTTGAGCAAAATAAGTCACTTGTGTATACACGGTAGCCTTGCGGGGAGGGGTTGGCGGTGGGGTTCAGTACCTACTCAACTGAGAACCGCGATCACACAATTCCTCACAGTACTTGGAACTAAACCTCATCTAAGTTGAGAACCGTAGTTTTTGCCCTCACCCTAAATCCCTCTCCCATATATGGGAGAGGGACTTTAAAATTCTGAAACGACCAAACCACGTTAAATAGTTGAGAAAATTCTCAACTATTTTCGAGATTCCAAAAAACCTACCCTTGAAAGCCAATTTATCGGGGGGTTAGGGGGGATCTAGAAGTGCCTAAAATTACAGCCGACCACTTTTAAAACAACCTCTAATATTGAACACCCAGGGCTATTTCATTCTAGACATGAAAGGGAACTCTTAACAGGGAAATGAGCCACCCACGAGGGGTGGGGTTTCAACCTACCTAACGATAAAAGGATTTTTTCGCCCACTAGGCGCGAGGTTTTGAACCTTTATTTTTGACATAAACGACCCGGAACTGAAGTTCCTCTCTTAGAGGATGTTTGAAAAGTATTTTTCGTAACATCTAAGCCTCCCAAACCTAACCCCCCTAGCCCCCCAACCCTTGGAGGGAATGGGGGTTTCAAAGCCTCTCTCCGCTTCGGGGAGAGGAATGGAAGCGGGGTTTATAGTATACTTTACGACTTTTCAAACATCCTCTTATAGCTAAAGTACGTTTTAACGGACTATGACCTTTTCTCAGTAGTCTTTAGACTACTTTCGCTATAAGAGAGGTGAATTCATTCTGAGGCGGGCTAGATGAGAATGAAATAGCCCTGATTGAACACCCAAAACTAGCTACAGTTCTTTGAAGCAAGATACCGGAAATATTTTTGGTTTGATCCTCGGCCAATTTGTTTAACTACTCCCCACTCCCCATTCCCAGGAAATTAGTCAATTATAGGACTAGTATTTGATTTTTGAAATATACGTAGGGTGTGTTAGACGAAAGTACGGCACCCTACAAATACTTAAATTTTTTCATAAATCAAATATGATTCTTATATCAGTGGCAAAAAAACTGACAACTGATTGTATATTTTCGGAATAAAACAAAATGCAGTAAAAACTACTATTTTTTGAGCAATTGTTATGGGTTTAATTTGTAGCTAGGATGTCAACAGTACATCACCGACACAATCTGATTTATCAGCCGAAAAAGCCAAGTTGAGGACAAACTCTCGGCACATGGAATACTTATTTACGTGAGGTGGACAATTTTGAAACTTTGCATCTGAAATTTAAAATTTCTTAGCAGTAAGTGAAGCTATAGTGGATTTAGCAATGCTGCTGTTAATGTGGCCAAGGTTAGTCCTGCTGCCAAATTATGTGAATAATTAGTTTAGAAACGCACTCTAACTCAATGACAGGCAAAAACGCAAGACATAATGCATTTCTGCGGCTAGTGTCTAGTAATGGGGCAGCTTCGGGATCAGAATCTCGGTACTCACTGCCCCCCAGTAAAGAGATGGTAATTGGACGCGACCCCAGCTGCCAAGTTGTCTTGGACGCCATGATGTACCGAATGGTATCTCGTCGTCATGCAGTGGTTCGTCCGCTCTCTTTATCCCCTGATAGCAAATTTAGCTGGGTGCTTTGTGATTTGAATAGTGCTAATGGCACTTATTTGAATGGACAACGCTTGTATGAATGTCAGGAATTGCACCCAGGCGATCGCATTTCTCTAGGTGCTGATGGGCCGCAATACGTTTTTGAGTACGAGTATACCTCACTTTCGCCGGCGACGACAGTGAACCAAGTTACACCACTGCCTTCGGCGACGAACTACCACAGCCACACGCAATTAAAGCAGCCAGATTCTGTTAGCTTCACCCAGCTTTTTCCGATTATTTCCACTGGTAAAGATTTAACTCGTAAAGCTTACCTTGTACCGGGAATACTGACCGTAATCTTTGTGGTGCTGATGTTTGTTACAGTCGGTCGGCCCCAAGCTAATCAAGTGATCGTCGCAACTTACATTGCCTTTGCTGCCTACTATTTTGTTTACCAACTTTGCGGCAAACAGAAGCCTTGGTGGGTGCTAATGGCTGCGGCAATGAGTACGACGCTGATTTTACTCAGTCCGCTATTAGATTTATTTATCTTCGTGTTTCGCGCTATTCTACCTGGAAACTTGCCCACACCCCAACAATCTATCACCTTTACAGAGTTACTGGTGCGGATGTTTTTTGGCGCTGGCTTGATGGAGGAATTACTTAAGGCATTGCCTGTACTAGGGGCTTTTGCCATCGGCAGAATGTTGTCTTCACCTTGGCGGGAACGTATAGGTGTCTGGGAACCTCTAGATGGTATTCTCCTGGGAACAGCTTCGGCTGTGGGCTTCACTCTTTTGGAAACTCTCGGACAATATGTGCCAGATATTACTCAAAATGTCACGCAACAGGTGGGTATAGGCGCTGCTGGTCAACTGGCGGGTTTACAACTGCTAATTCCGCGAATTTTAGGCTCTGTAGCTGGACACATGGCTTATAGTGGCTACCTGGGTTATTTTATCGGGTTGGCTGTTCTCAAACCCAGTAGAAGTTGGCAAATTCTTTCTATTGGTTATCTTAGTGCCTCTGCTCTCCACGCTCTGTGGAATGCTACAGGATCAATCAATGCCTTGCTGTTAGTAGTTGTTGGGGTGTTATCTTACGCCTTTTTGATGGCGGCAATTCTCAAGGCACGGGCGCTGTCACCGACGCGATCGCAAAATTTTGCTACGCGATTTCTAGAGCCAAAATAACGGGTGAAATCAACATTAGCAGATAAATCTGCCTAGACCGGAAATTTATGTAAAAAAAAACAGATAAGAGTATAAGCTAATCGTCATTGATTTTTCCAGATTGATTCGCTTGTAGTAAGCGGCTCTATCCCTGGTAAGTAGAGCGACGCAAATAAAGCTAACTAGCTAAGGCTGTCATTTGTCATTTGTCATTTGTCATTTGTCCTTCGTCCTTCGTCCTTTGTCATTTATAAGGGTTTAAGGTATATTTACGTTTCGTAATATAGTTTGGTTTATTTTTGCCGACTTACTTATTATGCAACTTAAATGCTCATTAGCTTAGTTGGCTCAAGTTATACTTGGGAGTGAGACTTGTTGAGTTGAATGAAAGCATAGGAGGCGATCGCTAAACTAACCTTTGCTTTCTCTATTTCTGATAAAGCTGTCCACTCGCTATCGTGAAGATTACTGAGTGCAGATAGCGGGTTTTGCGGTTCGCTACTTCGCATAGCGTAAGCAAAAGGACGAGCCAAAACTAAAAGATCCTCCGTTCCCCAACTTGGTAGTACTGCCTGAACGCACTCAACCAGTTGTTCGCCCATTAATTGGCGTGCAGCAAATATTTCAGCAGCTTTGGTAGCGATGGTGTTGAGCAATGTTTGGGGCACACAGGCAGAAAAAGTAGTAAGTAATGTTTCTTGAAGGTTAAGAACTGCTACCTGTTGTCGGTTTTCATCGTAGTCTGGCGTGGAAGTAATACCACACCAAAGTGTGTCTAGATGGCCGTAAAAATCTTGCGATCGCGTCGTCAGTTCTTCATCAAGCAAATCTTGCATTCCGAACTGTTGTTCTAGTTCCTGAAAATAAGCTTCTGATTCATCATCAACTGGATTCCAAGGGTAAGTAGCATCCTCTGGTTCCAGTAACGCTTCTAAAAACTCTAAATCTACTTGAGATGGCAAAGAGGAGAAAGTGTCTGATGTGTTAATTTGGTGAGCCATTTCTTCTTACCTGACGATTATTTGGTGGTATTTACAGCTACAATTCCCCAGAGGAGATTTCCGCAAAAATAGTTGATTTTTTCTACAGGAAAAATAGATTTTCAAAGCTGATGCTTAAGATGAAAATCAATTTCTGCAATAGCTCTGCTAGGAGTCTTCAACGACAAACTCCCAAGTTTCTCCTCTAGCACTTCCAAACTTTAACTGCATCCCCGATTTCAAGGGGACTTCCTCGCGGAGGATTTGTTGCCAACCATTAGGGCCTAAAAACCAGGTTGTCCCGTAGGTGGAAAAATCTTGCAAGTAGTAAGTTCGTACCAATGTAGAATCAGTAAGAGTATTGCGGCAAAAAATTTCGGCGTGGCGCTTGGATACAGATGGTTCGGGGATGACAATATCATTGTCTTTTGTGCGACCGATGCGGGTGACTCCATAACGCAAGAACCAGGTTTTACCTTCTGAGGTCAGCGATCGCAAAGAAGCAATGGGAAGGGAGGAACCGACATCAGGAATACCTGTGTCTGGTAGTTCCGTAATCCCTTCATCCAGGTTCTTAATGAGTTCGCCATTAAAATCTGGATGCAAATAGAGAACAGGCAAAGTCCAAGCAGGTTGATTAAATTTATACAGTGTTAGCAACTCTTGCCTAGCCTGTGCTACGGCTTCATCAATTGGCTTGTGCGATCGCAAAGCTTCGGTAAAGGCTTGAATAAAACTGTGGCTTTCGTGGTCAGCGATTTCGTCGCGCATTGCCAAAACCGCAGGCACGCCATGACGAATTAGTACTTCTGCTAAACTACTAGCAGGGATAGCTTGATGATTGATCGCAGCTGGTTGTGCGCCCCAACAGGCGTTGAAAACTGCTAGTTTCACCCCTGTGCGGGTCAAAACTTGCGCCAATTCTATGCCATTAAGGGGCTTGTCTGGTTGCAAAAACAGTAACCCACCGTCTGGATCTGGCAAACCATGTCCAGCGTAAAACAAAACATTGTATGCTTTGGTTTCTAATTCTTGAATTAACTCCTGTGGAGTTGGTTGTAAGAGTTGATTTACTATACAAGGTGCATATCTACCACCGACGGGCGTATCTACAAGAGTTTGCTGTAAGATAGCAGCTTCTTGTTCCAGTTGTAGGTTTTGATCATGACCTAAAACCAGCAGGATACTTAAAGCCTGGTCAGTTCGCAAATATGGTAAGGCATCAACTTCAGTGCTGGTGCGACTAAATAGCAAATCTTGAGAAAGAGACATCGCCGATTGACCCGGCTCACGCTGCATAATTTCCCAAGGGAAAGCGATGAGATCCGGGTCACGAATTTCTAGCCGAAAGCGCAAACGTGTATGCTGACCCATAGCAATACCGCGACTACGTTCTAGACTACCAAGAATTTGCCCATCAAATACCCAGCGCCATAAATTCATTCCCAAGTATTGCATTAGACGACTGCTGTAGGGGCCAGTGGTCTGACCTGAAGGGGATGAAATCCAATCTATGGGGAATGGGTTGGACTTTTGAGATGTTGAGTTTGGGGAAATATCTAGGCGACCATGACCAGCAAACATCTGCTGCCATTCTTGCCAGACTTGGGTCAGTTCTACAGGCCACATACAGTCACGTAAGACGTAGCCACTGGGATAGGGAGCCTTGACCACCCAAATGGCGAAATTGTCAGTGCCAGTGTTTAACAGACGGGCGATCGCCAAATTCAGGGATGGCATGGATTCATTAAACTAAAAGCTAAAAACAAATAATTTCAAATAACAATTATTCAAGGTAAAAATTTTCTACTTTTTGACCTTGTAAATTTTCACTCTGGTTGCTACCTGTTATTATTTCAGGTTTTTACCAGTTTACCCTGTATAAGATTTAAGTTGGACTGGTGTCAGGTGCAGGTGATTGAATCCCTGGGGGTGGCGTGGCGGTTGTACATGGATTTGCTGCGTTTGATTCTAAAACAGAGACGCTCGAAGGCTTTAGTTTGGAGAAGTCTAGCAATATTGTTGCTGGCAAAGGTTTTGAATTTGGTGGAACTGAGGTATTTACTGTTGAATTATTAGCTTTAGCTGGAATTTGTGTGCTTTTATTTGCACAGAGCCGCATATACACTTCCAAACCCCCAGAACTTGGTTTAGAACTTGGTTTTGTGTTGATAACTTCTAAAAAACTTCCACGGGGAAGAAATTGCTTGTTTGGCAAGGGGATTTGATTGTTGGTTTGAATTACCCAACCAGGAGAAAGGTTCTGAAGCGATCGCTCTGTGGGTGTCTCTTCGATAGTCGGGTTTTGAGTTTGTAAGGGATTGGAAAAAATGGGAAATTTCCCTGATTGCGATCGCAGTTGCTTCACGAACAATCCTAAAACCCCTACTGCGATCACAAATATTAACGGGACTATCCACTGTAGCGGTAATTGGAAAGTTTTGACAGGCTCCTTTTCGGGAATCACTTGAGTTTTGTGGTTTGAGCTACCTAAAACTGTCCCATCTGTGGCTTTGGACGCTAAATCAACAGTTTTGGCGGAATATGTCTCTGGAATGACTGCTTTGATCGTGATCTCTGGTTCCCAGTATTGAACTTGATAGTGGACTAAAGCGACGGTGACATTATCGTGTCCATTTTTAGCATTAGCGATTTCAACTAATTTATCCACAACATTTGCGATCTTTGCTTCTCCAACTAGAATTGGCAAGATTTCTGTTTCCCAGCACTCCTCTACCCGATCAAAATCACTCAAACCATCAGATGTGAGAAGAAAAACAGCATCTTCGTCGAGCATGAACCGTGCCGATGTGGGATGTAATGAAGTACTGGGCCCCATGCCCAAAGCCTGGACGAGAGAGCCAGCAGCACTCTGTTGCACAGCGTCGCGATAAATGGCATAACCTAGCCGCACTTCGCGGGAAGCGACATCATCATCGAGGGTCACTTGATAACAGCCGTGGCGTGTTATCCAGTAAGCACGACTATCGCCAACGTGGGTAATGTACATTTCATGTGCAACAGGCAATGCCATGACTAAAGTCGTACCCATACGCTGACGCCCTTGGCGATTTTCACTGTCATTGCGCTGACTAATTTTGTCATTGGCAATTGCTACTGCTTTTTCTAGGTCATTCAGCAGCAGTGAGGGATCTATGTGGTCGTAGGGAACTTTTGTGAGTTGCTGTACCTGCTGTTGGATCGCTTCAATAGCTAAATTGGAGGCGACATTACCACCTTCGTGCCCACCGATGCCATCACAGACAATTGCTAAGGCTGTTGGCTGGGGTGGTTTGCTCACGAAAGTTCCACTGGGGGGGCTACAGGCATCTTCGTTGCGTTGGCGATTTGGCCCGGTATCGGTTTTGGTGATAATTTTGATTGTGGGTGTTTGCGATCGCCCTAATTGTGCCAGTCCCTGGTCTAAAACTGTGATTAATTGATCGGTTGAGTTAATCTCTCCCTCAATTAACCAAAGGCTAACCTGATTCACAAATTCAGTTATCGCTGGTTTAGCATCACTAACTAACTGCTGCCAAAATTCGCCTAATTGCGGCAATTCTGGTGGTATTCCGGTATCGAAACGCAAATCCAACAAACGTACTAATGGCCCTTCTACTCGTAAGACATAGGATTCAAGCAAGCTAGAGGCCACACCTTCATTTGCAAGGGGTTGCCACAGATGAGCTATTTGCCATAACCAATTGAGTTGGCGCATCGATGTTGCATCACCCCAAGCGGTGGTTAACTCGCTGCTCAACTGCACTGGTTGGATTGTATCGTCTGCTAATAGTGGCAGTTTTAATAGTGGAGGTTTTTCTAAGAGTAATATTTCTCGATGGGAGGGGCCGTCAGCGAGAAAAAGCACTCCATATACCTGCGGTACGTGTAACCGGTAGGGAATCAGTCTCAGGTAAGCTTTTAGAGGCTGCAAATTATGTAACTCAGGCGTTAACGTTAATAAACCAGGTTTTGTATCTAAAACAACAAATTTATCAACGACTAAATAGCGATCGGCTAATATTTCTCCAAGGCTACCCACACTCGGGCCATCTACCACAGCCCAGAGATAATTTTTCGGTAGCGGTGTGGAACATCGCAGGCAAAACTTGTGAGTCAGGGGGTTGGCAGCCTGACAATCTTCATTTGGACAGTGGAGCGTTGCCGCGTCATTTTCCATAGTTTTCGCACGGGGAAGCGATTGGCAATTTCTTTAACAGCATTATTAGGGATAATCTAGACCGCTCATCTTTCTTAAACTTGACATACTCGGACTTTAGATGATGATGATTTTAGCTGGTGGATATCAGCAGGTGCTAATACTTACTTATCCAAAGAATACGCTCCCAAGTCAACCCTATAGCCTCATCATAGCTTCTATTGCCGTGCGACTCTCCATCGCCAAAGCAACTAACTCCAACCCTGTTACCAAAGCATAACCCAACCATAACTGCGCTATTTACTTTTGCCGAATTACCCCATGATCAAAAGGCAGAGAATGTTGGTATTTATTTAGTTTATAAGTTAGGATGCAAAAATTAACTTTAATTAAGAATTAAGAATAGCAAATATAATTTTGGCAAAAGTAGCTGGTGAATTACAGCAGTTCTCATATATTTTTTGAACCACATCTGTCGTCAGGGCACAGCAATGTTCCCTACCGCGTGGTCTATACTGCAATACACTTGGGTTAAGCATTTCTTCCCTCTCTCTTTCTTCTCTCTGTGCGCTCTGCGCCTCTGCGGTTCGTTAAAGAAAAAGAGTTTTAGCCCTTTTGTGAACCGTATTGGTCTACACTGCACACGGATTTGGAATTTTCCCCCTTCCCGCGTCGGGAAAGGGGTTAGGGGGTTAGGTTAATCATTAGCTTTTCCACGTGACCTGAATTGTCACAAGGGTTCAGCCAGACACCTACCAACTCATTGGCTTATTGTTTGTCGTCAATTGCAACTTGGGGGACTCCCATGCTGTAATTGGTAACACGAGCAGAGAGATTGTAACTGAGTTCGCCGAGTTGCAGGAGCGATCGCAGATAATGCTCTAAGTCTGACCCTACACGGCGTAAGTTATAGTCTGTAAGGTCAGCACCACTAGATGCTTCTACTAGTTCATCAAATTTTCGATAAACTTTTTGTAGTGCATCTTCATTCCAATTAAATTCGTTATCTGGGTCAATATCTAACGTTAAGACTTGTTGACTAGGAACCAATTCGCCATCCCGGTCAATTTCACCTGCAAAAATGCGGACATGGCGGGTCGTGGACTTGAGCAGCATTGGGTTATCCATAAAAGGGTGTAAGATTTGGGTGGATTACACTGAAATTATTGTAGACGCTATATCTAACGCTTGAATGCTCTCAATTTACAAGCTTTGAACGCAGTTTCAAAAGGGTATATTGAATAGGCATAAGTAAAAATATCACCTGTACTGATTAGCTTACTACTTCTCTTAGGAGTTGAAGACAAATTTAGTTGCTAGTACTGACAGTAGTCAAATTATTTTTATGTAAAAATTACTGGCTAGAGTATTTTCGTTTAGCGTACACAAACAAGTTAAAGCGGTGTAATCATCTGATCTCCTGCTCAAATTTTTGTACTCATCAAGGTCAAAAGACCGTAGGGTAAGGCACTCGCCGGAATAATTTTATCTGGATACATTTTTTTATGCAGAACAAAAATTTTTACCTTGATAATTATACTGATCAATTTCTTCGGAATTTCCTATTGAAAAAAAACGTACATCTAGTAATTTTACTGAATCAGGCTACATCCACCTCTGGCTTTAATAAACTTCGCAAAAATCAGGGATTTTACTTACGTATAAACACCAAAATTAGAGTAACAAGTCAAACTGTTGTTGACGTTCACATAAAGTTCGTGTAAAAACCTTTAAAAAGGTCGAACAACTTCTTACAGAAACTTTATTGTGTAGAATTTTAAAAACTGAATAATAGTTATGGCTTACCATAAGCTATATCTGGCACAGGAACATCAAAATCTAGAGAGTAAAAATTTAACTTGAAAATAAGACACAGGAGAGTGAAATGGAATACAAAGGTAATTGATGAAGAAAAATTCTTAATTCAAGCACTTTAGATTCAAAAAAGATATAAAGAATTTTGCTGGACATCTACCTCCTTACCCTCATGACCACCAAGTAAAGGAATCTCAATAGCTATGAACTCCAAAGCATTACCACGCCAGATAAATAATCTCGAAGTAGGTGTTTATGAGTGTGAAATACATCTCAAATTCCGGTTGATTGAGGAAAAGAGTCTATTGGGCGATCGCGAACAACTATTACAGGTGCTACTTGATGCATTAACTGAAGGTTGTGATGACTTTCTAGAGACGCTGCAAGCATCCGTTAAAGCGCAAGCTGTGTCTGAGTTTAAAGCCTCACCTCCAATGCGACGCCAGCTAATGCGCTTGCGTAATGCTGCTGACAATTCTCAAATCTAAAGGTGTAATTTAAGTATTGAAAAAGCGTGAATTGGGCATCAAATCAAATCTTGATCCCATACCCCCGTTGCCATAGAAACTAAGCAGCAAGTAGAATTCATTAAATATTGTGATTTCTACTTTGTAAAAGTCTTATTTCGCAGCACAAAGTCTCAGGAACAGTTTCCGCTATTGAAAACTTTGTAGCAAAGAGTACTGGTAGAATCTAAGAGCAAATTCAGCCGGGTGCATTTTACCGAGTTTTGATTAAAACTCGGTTATGGTTTAGAGCCAGTTACCGATTACGAATTACCGAGGAGCAAGGGGGGACAAGGAGACAAGGGGACAAGGAAAATAACCATGCCTAATACAACTCTACCAGAGGCTGCACTTCTCTACGAGAGGCTGCGCCAACGACTTACCTCGACTGCGTAGTCGAAGGCGAGTGCGTCCCGCTCTTAAGGGGAGTACAAGTGCCCAATAACTATTTAGCCAAACCGTGTTCTAAAGCAAAACGAACTAACTCTGTACGGCTATTAGTGCCAGTTTTACTAAACAAACGACTGACGTACTTTTCTACATTACGGACACTGGTTTCTAAGCGACGGGCGATTTCTTTGTTCATCAATCCTTCAGCGACCAAATTTAAAACACTTTGTTCCCTAGGGGTCAAATCAATTTTGAAAGGGGCTGGCGATTGGGAAATGGCATTTCTTTGAGTTAACAATGCCTTAATTTGGGCAATCTGATTGGCTAGTTCAGCAAGATCAGGGGTTTCACCGTCATCTCCAGTAGTTGCGGCCTTAGCGGCGCGGCGGGCTAGCAAATTTTCGACTATAGCTACTAACTCATCTGGATCAAAGGGTTTGGGAAGATAGGCATCAACACCAGCGTGATAGCCTTGGATGCGATCGCCTGTCATCCCTTTAGCAGTTAAAAATACTACCGGCAGTGCCTGAAAGCGGGGATCTTCTCGCACTTGCTTGAGGAACTGATAGCCATCTACCTGGGGCATCATGACATCGGAAATCACTAAATCAGGTGTATTCATCTGCATCCATTCCCAACCTTCAAGGGCGTTACTGGCGACTTGAACGCTGAAACCGCTCTCTTGCAAATAGTCTTTCACGGCTTCCCGTATCCCTGGTTCGTCATCCACCAGTAACAATTGTGCTGACATTTAAAATTTCCTTGAGTTTTCCTTTTTCCAATTTAGCGAAAGTTGGCAGGCATTGATCAGGAGCTAGAAGTTTGCAGCTTGGCTAAATTAAATTGCTAAATAATCTCCTCTACCGAAAATACTACTCTAAAACCACAAATTCTCAGTCCACCATCTGACTCATTCCAGCTACGACTGGCGCTGCGACAAAGTTCTGCACTGAAACTCCAAGAACCACCGCGTAGCACCCGGCGATGCATATCACCACCAACTTCCCAAGCTGTTCCATCGAAAGGTGCGTCGTTGTAATTGTTGTGCCACGAATCAGCACACCATTCCCAAACTAGCCCGTGCATATCGTACAATCCGAAGGCGTTAGCGACTTCAAAACTACCGACATTTGTTGTTTCTTTACGAAATTTGCTTTTTGGTTCCATAGTGCAGCTGACTAACTCAGGGGTAATGGTTTCGCCAAAGTGGAAAGATGTTGTAGTTCCAGCACGACAAGCATATTCCCATTCAGCTTCACTTGGTAAACGATAGTCGCGTCCAGTTTTTTCTGATAGCCTGAGACAGAATTCTACAGCCTCATACCAAGATACATTTTCCACTGGTCTATCTAAACCTTTGAATTTCGATGGATGGGGATTTAAAGCTTGTTTAACTTTAGGTAAAGCTGCGACTACTCTCCATTGTGCTTGAGTTATGGGAAATTTCCCCATAAAAAATGGTTCCACGGTAACTAGATGTTGAGGACGTTCCTCAGCATCCCCTTCAAATTCTGGTGAACCCATCATGTAAGTACCACCAGGAATTGATACCATTTCTAATGTCACAGACTTACTCAATTCTTCAGCAAATAAATTTGCATTGCAATTAATGCGGTTTACTTCTCTACCACCTGTGTCTACTGTCACTACGTCAAATTCAAAGGTTTCTAAGGGGGGTAATGGTACGATTACTTTTTGTGGTAGCGGCAATAATATAGATTGAGGCATCGAAACAATTTTTAGGGCAACAGGTTCAATGTTTGATGTTGCAAACTTCAAATCTTTGATAACTTCTACTGCTGTTTGATACCTTTCACTTGGTAAATGCTTGAGTAATTTATCTAAAATTTTCCCTAAGTCGTCGCTGATAGTAATACCTTTTTTATGTAAATGTTCGCGCCACAACCATTTAGCATTCATTGCATCATAAATAGGATCATTAACCTGTCCAGAAGCATCCTGCAAAGGCAAACATTGAGTTAAAAGACGCACACAAGTTACACCCAAAGCATACAAATCACTGCCATGACAAGCAAATCCAGCCATTTGTTCAGTTGGGGCATAACCAAGGGTATAAATTACTGTAGCTTGTCTTCCTATACTGGTTTGTGTTACCTGTTTAGCACCGCCAAAGTCAATTAATACGGGCTTTTTATCACTTGCACGGCGGATAATATTTTCTGGTTTGATATCCCGATGAATGACGTTATGGCGATGAATGAATTCCAGAACTGGCAATAAATCGGCTAAAAGTTCCCAAATTTGTTGTTCATCGTAGATTTGTTGCTGAACTTCTTGTAAGAGGGTTTTTCCTTGAATAAATTCTTGTACGAGATATAAGCTAGCTCCTTGTTCAAAATAAGCTAGTAACCTGGGAATTTGCGTATGATTTTCTCCCAGTTCATACAATCGAAAAGCCTCTTCTTTAAAAAATTCTGCGGCTTTGGTGCGTTGTCCTGTTCCCTGAAACTGCGGGAAGAATTGCTTGATGACGCAAGGGGCGTTTAGTCTGTCTACATCTTCTGTAGCATAGGTTCTACTAAATCCACCTTCACCTAAAAGTGTCAATACACGGTAACGGTTTCTGAGAAGTTTGCCAAAGTTGCTTTGTCCGCAACTCACGCAAAATCTATTGCTATCAGAGTTGAATGGATTTGAGCAATTGGGATTTTGGCAGATTTGCATAATCAGAGGGAAATAGCATCTTCTCCAAAGTTAGCCCCAATATTATCTAATTGAAAACAGTTATGTAGAGAAGCGAACACGGAAGTTTATTCATGTGTTTCAAACTATCTTTTACACGAGGATAGAAGAATGAATAAATAGAATTTATTTACTTATCTATATGAGGACACTGTGTTAGCAGAAGGTACGGTATATTGCCGTAATATTGGTGAGTCATGGCAAGCTTAAGAGGTTGTTTGAAAAGTCTAATTTATTACTAGCCCTGGCGACTAGAAGTCACGGCTACACAAACAAAACCTGCCTACGCAGGTTAAAATAATTCGTAATTAAGTTTTGTGTTAGCGACGCCAAAAGCGAGTCTGCGAACGCGCAGAGCGTCTCGTAGAGAGCGTCCGGGGATTTAGACCCCGACCCAAAACTTGCTTATTTATTGAACCGAGGGATTTAAACCCACAGTACTCGGTTAAAAACCTTAATTTTTCGTTAGTCCACGTTCGCGTAGGTGCGAAGGAAAGATGGATGAGAGTTTGTGTAGTAGCGAATTATATTCGCCTAATACTTTTCAAACAACCTCCTCTAATACACCCTGCATATTAATATAGCTGTTGTTCACTATCCAAAAAGTTCACAAAGAACCAAATCACCGATAATTTTTATTGCGAATTACAATTCTTATTTGAAATTTTTGTTCTCTCCAGAAGCGCGGATTAATTCAGCGATAAAAGCAACGATCGCAGAGACTGAAATTAACATGACACTGAGTGCGTTAATATCAGGCTTGACTCCTGTTCTAATCCGGCTAAAAATTTCCATCGGTAAGGTGTTAGAACCACTACCAGCAGTAAAACTGGCAATGAGAAAGTCATCTAAGCTGAGAACAAAAGCCAAGAGACAACCAGCTAAAATTCCAGGCATTAATTGAGGTAATAATACTTTGATGAAAGCTTGCGTTGGTGTAGCGCCTAAATCTAGTGCTGCTTCTTCTAAGTGGGGATCTAAATTGGTCAGTCGGGAAGCAACCACAAGTCCGACGTAGGCGAGACAAAACACTACATGGGCTGCAACTATTGTCCACAAACTTAAAGGTATGGCAAAGGCTGCTAGACATACTAGGGTAGCCACTGCGATCGCAATATCAGGAATAATCAATGGTAGGTAAGCAACACCCCAATACAATTTCTTACCAGGAAATTCGTAACGGGCCAACCCAACTGCCATCAAGGTTCCCAGCACTGCTGAAATTGCTACGGCACAACTAGCAACTATCATACTGTTTTGCAAAGCTGATAAGATGCGATCGTCACTGAACAACTTGCGATACCAATCGAGAGTGAATCCTTGCCAACTTGCGCTGTAGGGCGACCGATTGAAGCTATAAAACCCTAGTACCAGTATAGGCAGGTACATGAACACAAATATCAGCAGTGAGAAAACCGCCTGCCATAAGACACGCGGTTTTTTGAGAGATGGAGAGATATTCACGATTATATGTGATTTTATTAATAGCAATACAAAACATCATACCTCATGCAATATGTCAATGAGTCAATACACTCTGACCTCTCTCCTAAGAGGAGAGACAATACACTTGGGTTAAGCATTTCCTCCTTCTCTCTATGTTCTCTGCGCCTGGAGTGGTAGCCTGCGACAAGCCGCAACTCTTACCAGACGCACTCGCGTTTGCGTCTACGTAAAAAAAAGAGTTTCAGCCCTTTTGTGAACCGTATTGAGAGAAGAGAGGCTTTGAATCTTACTCCCCAACGCTACAAGGGGGTTAGGGGGTTAGGTTTTTGGTGGACTTTTCCATATAACCTGAATTGTCAGAACGGTCAACAGGGAAAAGGGAAATCCCCTTCTGATTTCAAACTACCTCCTTTAAAAAAATTTACCAATTGAGCGGCTACAGGTTATTCTTTAGAGTACGGAAAGCCGCCCAAAGAATATCTGCGCACTTTATTCTTTAATTAAAATTTGTAAACTAAATAATTGGCAAGCGATATTAGATATTTTTCGCTAATTATCACCATTTAGCTGAGATTTTGACGATTAGATGAAATTCCTATTTCTAAAAAGAATTATATTTAAAACTTTACCGAATCACTAAAAATTAAGAAATTAGAATGGATTTACCTCTTTAGGAGTGGGTAATTTCCGTACTAGGATAGACGAAAAATATAGAAGTAAAAGCATAAGATTTGAAGGAAATTGTTGATAAGTTTAATATCTGAAGTTACTTTCTGATGCCAAGTGGAACAATTACAAGCACTACAATAACAGAAAGAAGAAACTTCTAATTCAAGTTTTATTTGTTAGGAGGTTTATGATGCGAATTGCTCAAATAGCTCCATTGTGGGAGAGAGTTCCACCTCCAGCTTATGGTGGTGTAGAGTTAGTGGTGGGCTTACTGACCGATGAATTAGTCCGACGCGGACACGAAGTAACTTTATTTGCATCGGGAGATTCTATTAGTCTGGGAACACTAACGTCAGTTCATCCCCGTGCCCTCAGACTCGATACTACGATCAAAGATTACAGCATTTACGAGATGCTGAATCTAGCTTCAGTTTATGAACGCGCAGAAGAGTTTGATATTATTCACTCCCATGTCGGACATGGGGCTTTAGCTTACGCAAATCTCGTCACAACCCCTACGGTTCACACGTTGCACGGTACTTTTAACCCTGACAACGAAAAGATGTTTAGTTTTGGGAAAAAACAACCCTACGTCAATATTTCTAATGCACAACGGGAACCAAGATTAGGGTTGAACTGTATAGCGACGGTCTACAACGGGATTGATGTTAGCAGTTATGAGTTTCACTCCCAACCAAAAGATCCGCCCTACCTGGCGTTTTTAGGTCGGATATCTCCAGAGAAGGGACCGCACTTAGCCATAGAAATTGCAAAAGTTGCTGGTTGGCATTTGAAAATGGCAGGTAAGATAGATGTCGTTGATGCTGAATACTTTGAGAAGGAAATTAAACCCCACATTGACGGTGAACAAATTGAGTATCTGGGTGAAGCCAACCATGTTCAAAAAAATGCTCTGATGGGAGGTGCGGTAGCAACTCTGTTCCCCATAACTTGGCGAGAACCTTTTGGATTAGTGATGATTGAGTCAATGGCTTCGGGTACGCCAGTGATTGCAATGAAATTGGGGTCTACTCAGGAGGTAATTTCCCACGGCAAGACGGGTTTCCTCTGCAATAATATTCAAGAGTGCATCAGTGCTATTGATCGGGTGATAGAGTTAGACCGCTATACCTGTCGCCAGTATGTCGAAAACCTTTTCAGCGTTGAGCATATGACTGATGGGTATGAAGCCGTTTATCAACAAATAATAGCAGAACGATTTTCTCAAAATGGGCGTTTTCACAGTTTGGTTGATTTGGCTAGCGATCGCATTTAAATATCGCATTCATGTAATTTTACAACCCTGGCCAATGGAATTTGCACAGTTTAGGGGAAGACAAACAAAGCTTTCCTCTGTCCCTTTACGGAAAAGCTTTTTCTAATTAAAACTTACGCACAAGAGATCACCCAATCCCCCTGAAAATGAGGGATGGGTGACAATACTGCGTAGGTTTTGGAATTTCTTGGTTGAGGCAAGCTGTTCAATAGCCGGGGGAGAAATGGAGGCTGGCGTTGATTTTTGCCTCCCCTGCAACGCCAGCCTCAAGAGCTTATCCGAGCAGTATTGGGATGGGTGATGATTTCAACTCGCCCAATTGATCAGCAAGCCTCTTGCTCTTACGGGTGCAATAACTCTGGGAATCATAACTGATTATCTGGACATGATAAGTAAGTTGGCGCAAAAAAATAAAAGTATGTTACGAAACGTAAATAGCCTTAAAATCTTTACTATTGACTAATGACAAAGGACAAATGACAGCCTTAGCCAGTTAGCTTTAATTGCGCCGACCTACTTATAGGGTATAATTAACCCCAACAATTCAGAGTGCTTGTCAAATATTAACCTACTTGCTAGTACTGCTAAAGTATGTGATATGTCTAAATCTGCAATCACCGTTACCGTCAAGTTGTTCGCTGCTTATCAAGAAGCCTTTAGAGTTTCGGAACTGGTGCTGGAATTTAGCAAAAGTATGCCAGTCAAAGCAGTATGCGATCGCCTCATAGTTGAACACCCTGAACTCTCCCAATGGCGTGATCTCACCCGTTTTGGGATTAATCTAATATTTGTCGAGCCGGATACCCTACTACAAGATGGGGATGAAGTCGTGCTGATTCCACCAGTTAGCGGCGGCTAGGAAAAAAGTTAGGAGTATTGAAAAAATCCGAACATACCAGGGGTAAAAGGATGAAATTGTCAGGAATTTGAGGACTTAAGTACGTTGGTGCGAAAAAATTCAAGTATGTTATGAAACGTAAATAACCTTAAAACCCTTACTAATGACAAATGACGAATAACAAATGATAGCCTTAGCCAGTTAACTTTAATTGCGCCTACCTACTTAGCAGTTAGGTTCACTAAGTGATCTAACTGTTGCTGCATCTGACTAACAACTAATTCATAACATTCATTGACATAGTGGCGATCGCTGGCTGCTTCAGGCCCGTAGCGTTCAAATGCAATTGGTGGACAAATCCGCGTGTACATATTCACAGGTAATGGAATGTTGGGTAACGGGCCAATTGCTAATCCCCAAGGCAGCCCAAGATAGATCGGAAAAACTTCTGGGTCAATCCCAAACAGCCAAGGCATCCCCCACTCGTGCAGTTGCTGCACAATTTTGTAGCAGTCAGCGATCACAATCAGCGTATCGTGAGCGCCCCAGGAAATTACAGGTACAATCGGCACATTTTCCCGTAACGCTAACTTGATAAATCCTTGCCGTCTTGCCAAGTAGATTTTGTTACGTAAAGAATGTGGTCGGAAGACATCTTCGGCTCCACCTGGATAAACTAGCACACTAGATCCAGAGTGCAAGGCAGTGTAAGCCATTTTTGGATGAGCGATGATTGCTCCAGCCTTAGCGGCTAGTTGCGCTAGTGGCTGGCTAACCTGCCAAGCCTTGGGATGCATCAAACCATAAATGGGTTGCTCGACACCAAATCGTTGAAACCAGTCGTACATCATCATTGCCATATCGGGCGCAGCGAGTCCCCCATTGTGCGAACCAACAAATAGGACTTTTTGTTGCGATGGAATATTATCCCAGCCACTAGTTTGAACTCGAAAATAGTAGTGATACAAAAAGCCCAACAGGGGCATCAGAGATTCTATGAACTTTGGATCTCGCTCATCCAAAGACCAACCGGGTTTTGTGTTTAAGAGATGTTGCTTTTTTGACATCGATGCATTCTAACAGGATTGGCAAAGTTCAAACAATCCTTTATTAGATATAACCTGGTTCTGTTTAATTTTAAGTCAGCGATCGCCTAACCATTGCTACATCACAGCGATTAATTTGGTGAGTCTAAGTAGGTCGTCGCAATTAAAGCTAACTGCCTAAGTTGTCATTTGTCATTGGTCAGATGGCAGAGATTTTTTTAAAAGCGATCGGATCTATGCATTGCATGGAATACAGACCTAACCCCCAGCCCCTTCCCTTCAAGGGAAGGGGAGTAAGATAGGACTTACGCAAGTGTCACAAAAAATAAAAGCTTTTAGTTTGTAGTAAGGGCTACCCTACGGGAACGCTCCGCGAACAGCCCTGATGAAAGAGGACTAAAGTCCTCTGTTCTCTTCTTAGGCTGCACTTCGACTACGCAGTTCGACTGCGCTACTTCGACTACGCTCAGTACAAGTCACCGTAAACTCAGTGACCACGCCAACGAGACGCACTCGCATTCACTACAAACTCAAAATAATATGCCAGTTGCGTAAGTCCTATAAGATTCAAAGCCTCTCTCCTCTTAGGAGAGAGGTTTGGAGAGAGGTCAAAACTGTACTGCACCCAAGGGAGAACCGCTACAGATTTGCGTTTACACCGTAGCTTAAAGCGTCAGGAAGGGGGTTAGGTACAAGGTGAATTAATTGTTGGGTTCCAAGTGCCGTGGAAGCTGTGGGGAATAACGTTAGGTAATCCTAGTTTGCAAATGGGTTCTTCATCCAAGCGATCGCTATCAAATACCCAGACTTCGCTACTATGAGAATTCCCATCGTATACAACGGTTAATACCCAGCCTTGATCAGGGTTGTGGGCGTCTTCGGCATGGATGGGTTCTGAGGGATAGCGGTTTTCTCCTAAGTCTGCTTCGATGAGGGTTTCGGTTTTGTAGTCGAAGCGGGCGATCGCACCGAACCATTCTTTGTCTATATCCCCTCTTTGGGGCATTAATGATATGTAAGTATAGCGCCAAGGTTGCCCAACTTGGCATCGCTGCACTACAGGAAATTCACACTTGCGGTTGACAACTTCCTGTATTGCTGTCACTTTGCCAGTTTGAGGATTGAGACGTACTTGCCACAATGTTCCTCTAGGAACTGCGTGCGTCTCACCAGTTGCGAATTCTCTGAGATACTCATTAGTTTGGTGAAAATCTGCATATCGCACCATGTCCACAATCACGGAACCGTCTTGATCTTCATAGCCATTGCCAAAATGCCAATTAAACCAGGGATCAGTTTCACCACGACTAACTAAGGATAAGTTTTCCCGATCAAAGATTAATACCTGGGTTCCTAACTGAGGTTCCCACAACAGAGATTCACTAAATGTAGTCATACCTAGCATCAGTGACAGCATTTTCATCCGCATCGGTGGCATGAAAAACACCAGATATCTTTGAGTTAAAACAAAATCATGCATGATAGAGTAGCGATCTAGCTTAAAAGCAGTTTTTTGGATAATTTTGCCAGTAGCATCGCTTTTGTAGAGATTCAGTTGTACAGAACTTCCGATACTGATTCCAAAGTTAAAAATCTCGCCTGTTTGGGAATCACGCTTGTAATGAGCAGAATAAGGTAATCCGTTATCCAAAGCACCTAAATCATCCAATCCCTTGGTTTCTAAAGTTTGCAAATCAAGGGCATAAGGATTGCTTACTTCCCATAAAGCCAACAGTTTATCAGGTAAAGCCAACACTGACGTATTTGCTGCATTCTTAATCTTTTGACCCCAGCGCTTCCAGATGGGCCCTGGCCTATGCATCCCATAGATACCATAAAGAAAGCTATCGGCTTGAGTTTCAGCTTGATATTCTGCTGTTTGCACATAGCGATAAACTCCGGTGACTCCTCCATCCGTGAAATGGACTGCGAGAATTGCCCCATCTCCATCAAACCAGTGTCCCACAGGATTGCCACCGCGTTCTAGCCGACCCGGGCCATTGCGGTAAAGAGTGCCACGCAAGCCATCTGGGACTTTGCCAAAAATAATTGACAGTTGGGTGAGGGGAAATTCTTTTGCTGGTTCTGCGATCGCACTTGCCCAAGCTTTTTTTGTTGACTTTTTAGTAATAGTATGCATTTTAAAATATTACTTGCCACATTGATGTAGATAATTGCATTCTTACATTGTTGCAATTTTTTAATCCCCTCCCCGCTTGCGGGGCTACAATGGTTGTACACAAGTCTTTTGACCTGCAATAGCATTGCATCGACTGACAATAGCATTGCATCGACTGACAATAGGATTGCATCCACTGACAATGGCATTGTACCGACTGACAATGGCATTGCACCGACTGACAATGGCATTGCACCGACTGACAATGGCATTGCACCGACTGACAATGGCATTGCATCGGCTGACAATGGCATTTTTCTCGTTCCGATACTCTGCATGAGAACGAGGAAAGCTTCATCCCAGCAATCGGGTCATGGGAAATCTTTACGATAAAATTCCGTTAACCTAGACGCCTTTCATCCCCTTGTCCAAAGTCCAATATATAACAATACAGTTCAGTTAAGGCTAAAACTCTTTGCCAAAGTCAATTTTTTTAACGAACCGCCAAGGACGCCAAGGACGCAAAGAAAGAGAAGAAAGAAATGCTTAACCCAAGCGTATTGCAATATATAAGCGTTGTTGGTTTAACAAAAGCTCTTTCTCACTACTCTGGTAAAAAATGCTGAAACTATTAAGATTAGAAGCATCTGCCTACTAAATACTTACTAATCTTTCCCAGCCATGCCTCTGTCACGGATAGTAACGCTGATTGTTGGTCTGATCGTCATTTTGGGGCTAGCCCTATGGCTAATTGATTCCCTATCACGCCTCTATTGGCAATTGTCCTATTCGCCGTTGCTAGGCAATTTGCTGCTGTTATTGCTGATTATCCTGATTGGAGCGTTGGTTGCAGCTTTTGTCTATTATGTACTGGTGATGCGATCTGGGTCAAAGCGATCGCGCCGCAACCCGAAGCGAGTGACTGCGGCACAAATTCCTGCTGCTAAATCTGACGCTGCTTCTACAACTCTCCAGGCTGTAAAGCAACAGGTAGGGCAAATTCAAGATGAAGTAGCACGTCAAGCTTTATTAAGCCGATCGCGAGAGATTGAAGCAAACTTAGCACGGGGCGAAATTCAAGTAGTGGTATTTGGTACGGGGAGTGCCGGTAAAACTTCCCTGGTAAATGCGATTATGGGACGCATGGTTGGTCAGGTGGATGCACCAATGGGTACAACTCAAGTTGGAGAAACCTATTGTTTGCGGTTGAAAGGATTAGAACGCAAGATTTTAATTACAGATACGCCAGGGATTTTAGAAGCAGGGGTGGCGGGAACGGAACGAGAACAAATGGCGCGAGAACTGGCAACGGAAGCAGATTTACTGTTGTTTGTAGTGGATAATGATTTACGACGCTCAGAATATGAGCCGTTACAGGGGTTGGCAGAAATTGGCAAGCGATCGCTCCTAGTTCTTAACAAAACTGATTTATATACAGATGAAGATAAAGAATCCATCCTTGCTAGATTGCGTCAACGGGTACGGGGATTTATTGCTACTAATGATGTAGTAGCGATCGCTGCTAATCCTCAACCTGCAAAACTAGAAAGTGGCGAAACCTTTCAGCCGGAACCAGATATTGTGCCGTTACTGCGGCGCACGGCTGCGGTTTTACGCGCCGAAGGTGAAGATTTAGTAGCGGATAATATTCTTTTACAATCTCTGCGATTGGGAGACGAGGCGCGAAAACTCATCGATGGCCAACGTCGCCGTCAAGCTGACAAAATCGTCGAACGGTTTCAATGGATTGGTGCTGGTGTAGTATCAGTCACGCCGATACCAGTTGTAGATTTATTGGCGACAGCCGCAGTCAACGCTCAAATGGTTGTGGAAATTGGCAGAGTCTACGGCTGTGAATTAAATATGGAACGGGGACGAGAGTTAGCCCTTTCTTTAGCGAAAACCATCGCCAGTTTGGGTATTGTTAAAGGAGCGATTCAATTATTATCTACAGCTTTACAACTTAATGTTGCCACCTTTATTATTGGTAGGGCGATCCAAGGCGTGACAGCAGCTTATTTAACGCGAATTGCGGGTAAGAGTTTCATTGAATATTTTCGTCATGACCAAGATTGGGGTGATGGTGGGATGACGGAAGTTGTACAGCGACAGTTTCAAATTAATCGCAGAGATGAATTTATCAAGGCTTTTATTCAAGAAGCGATCGCACGCGTAGTGAAGCCGTTGACAGATAAAAGTGAGTCGATGGAGGAAGAAGAAACTAAAGAATAATCTCAATAACTATAAACCAATGACACGTAGGGTGCGTTACGCTGTCGCTAACGCACCCTACAAATACTTAATTTTGTTCATAAATCAAATCGGACTGCTATAAGTAGGGTTTGCTGAAAAAAGTCAAGTATGTTACGAAACGTAAATAAGCTTAAAACCTTTACTAATGACAAATGACCAATGACCAATGACAAATGACAGCCTTAGCCAGTTAACTTTAATTGCGCCAACCTACTTATCATCAATAGTTGAGAAAGAGCGATCGCTCTTTCTTTTTCACAGTGTGTACTCGCCTACGCCCAAAGTCTCAAAGAGTTGCAGCTTGTCGTTACACATCGCTTAACTTTTGGAACACCTTGTAAACAAGAAATGTTAGATTTATTTATTCCTACTTATCTAATTTTTGTAAAACCAGATACATTAAATGGTAGTTTAGTAGCAAAGGAACCAAAAAGCATGGCCGTTAGTAGCCCTGAAGCCATTCGTCATATATTGATCGGGCTGGGATATTTAGCTCCTGAGATTGATCCCAAGCCGGATTTGACTAAATTTGCTCCCTGGAAGCGGAATAACAACTCCTTGACAGATGATCCTACTGAAGAAGCTATTAAAAAGTTTCAGAAACAGTACTCACAAAAACTTACGGTTAATGGTAACGCTGATTCGGAAACTCGAACTGTAATGGAAGATACAGTCAAAGGGCTTCAGAATAGATTGAAGTTTCACGGTTTTGCAAGCAATGCTGAAATTCCTCCAGACAAGCCTTTTTATGGGCCAGCTACTTATACAGCAGTCAAGAAATTTCAAAAATCTCAGGGTTTAACTGAAAATGGCATTGCCACTATTGAACAGCGTCAAATTCTACAGAAACCTAGTCTAACAGATAAGCCTCAGCCCCAGCCCCAGTCACAACTCAAGCTGATAGATTTGTGGTTCCAATTCAAAAAAAATCCTCAAAATCCTTCTTACATCGCTGCGTTAAATAATTTACAACAAAATCTACCCAAGGACGTTTTACACAAAGTTACTAACAAATGGAGGGGAACAAATGATCAAAATCCTGAGATTGTCAAGCTGACGAATCTGTTTACTTATTATGATGACAACAATGCAAACCATCGTGATGCACTAAATCACTTACAAAGTCAGATTACCCCGGCCATTTCTCAAGCATTTTTAAGTCTGTGGAATAAAAAGTAAATTTTTGCTTAAATCTCTTCCCTCAGCCCCAGCCCCTCTCCCATGTTTGGGAGAGGGAAGACATAATTTTAGTTCCCCGAATCCCATGTTTGGCAGAAGGGGTTAGGGGATGAAGGCTATCAAGGTTTTTGCACATTTGGGATATTCCCCAGGGCAAACCCATCTTAATTAGTCTTGACAAAAATCTTAATTAATGTATCAACGGGAGAACAAGAATTTATTGTTTGATTGATTTTTCAGGGGTTAGGGCGATCGCTTAAAGTTTTCTCAATCGCACTTTTTTGGGGTCGTCTAACAAAATCGCATCGCATTGCTCCCCCCGTCGCTAAACAAAATATCACACTTGGTGTATTATCACGAAATCAATTGCTACTTTATTCAATAGTGTCAATTGACTGTGCTTGAGTCTCAAGCTATCACATACCAATTATAGCGGTTCTCGCTTGGATGCAATACAGTTTGACCTCTCTCCAAACCTCTCTCCTAAAAGGAGAGAGGCTTTGAATATTACTCCCCTTCCCTTGCAGGGAAGGGGCTGGGGGTTAGGTCTGTA
>NZ_JAIVFV010000078.1 GCF_020829445.1 Nostoc sp. CHAB 5836 | reverse complement strand
TCTCAGGATATAGTCCGTGCTTATCAACAACAGCAACTAGATGTTGAACATTTAATTCTCGCCCTCTTAGAAGAACCCACTAGTCTAGCAATACGTATCCTGGCTCGATCTGAGGTCGATCCAATCCGCTTACAGCAGCAGCTAGAAGCCTTTACCCAACGTCAGCCGAAAGTTGGAAAAAATGATCAGCTTTACCTTAGCCGGAATTTAGATGTTTTACTAGACAGAGCGGAGGAAGCTAGAGTCAGGATGAAAGATTCCTACATTTCCGTGGAACACATAGTTTTGGCCTTTGCTGAAGACGATCGCATTGGACGAAAGCTACTCAAAAGCTTTAGTGCGGATACAGCTAAACTAGAAGCTACTATCAAAACCGTTCGCGGTAGCCAAAAGGTGACAGATCAAAGCCCAGAATCCCGCTATGAAGCCTTACAAAAATTTGGTAGAGATTTGACAGAACAGGCAAAAGCTGGAAAACTGGATCCGGTAATTGGGCGGGATGACGAAATTCGGCGGGTAATTCAAGTATTATCTCGTCGTAGTAAAAATAACCCCGTCTTAATTGGTGAACCTGGGGTAGGTAAAACGGCGATCGCTGAAGCTTTAGCACAGCGCATGGTTAACGGTGATGTTCCCGAATCTCTGAAGAACCGCCAACTCATCTCTTTAGATATGGGCAGTTTAATTGCTGGGGCAAAATACCGAGGTGAATTTGAAGACCGTTTAAAATCTGTTCTCCGCGAAGTTACGGAATCTAACGGTCAAATCGTCCTGTTTATTGACGAACTACATACCGTAGTGGGCACTGGTTCCAACCAACAAGGGGCAATGGATGCGGGAAATTTACTCAAACCAATGCTGGCGCGAGGAGAACTACGTTGCATTGGCGCTACTACCCTCGATGAGTTCCGCAAACACATTGAGAAAGATGCTGCCCTAGAACGCCGCTTTCAGCAAGTATTTGTCGATCAGCCAACAGTGGAAAATACTATTTCCATTCTGCGGGGATTGAAAGAACGCTACGAAGTTCATCACAACGTCAAAATTTCTGATTCGGCTTTGGTAGCAGCAGCAACCCTGTCAGCGCGTTACATTAGCGATCGCTTTTTACCAGATAAAGCCATTGATTTGGTGGATGAAGCCGCCGCCCAGTTGAAAATGGAGATTACCTCCAAACCAGCCGAATTGGAAACCATTGATCGCCGCCTCATGCAGTTAGAAATGGAAAAGTTATCATTAGCTGGCGAAGAAAAGGGTATTCCCCAAACTAGAGAGCGGTTGGAGCGAATTGAGCAAGAAATCGCCAATTTAACGGAAAAACAACTAATATTTAATGAGCAATGGCAAGGTGAAAAGCAGATACTGGAGGCGATAAGCGCCTTAAAGAAAGAAGAAGATGCGCTGCGAGTGCAAATCGAACAGGCGGAACGTGCTTATGATTTGAATAAAGCTGCCCAACTGAAATATGGCAAATTAGAAGGAGTGCAACGCGATCGCGAAGCCAAAGAAGCGAACCTTTTAGAAATTCAAAACCAAGGTTCCACCTTACTGCGAGAACAAGTTACCGAAGCCGACATTGCCGAAATCGTTGCCAAATGGACAGGAATCCCCGTTAATCGCCTGTTGGAATCAGAACGGCAAAAATTACTGCAACTAGAAAGTCATTTACATGAACGAGTCATTGGACAAGAAGAGGCTGTAGAAGCAGTCGCAGCAGCGATTCGCCGCGCCCGTGCGGGGATGAAAGATCCCTCACGTCCCATTGGTTCATTTTTGTTCATGGGCCCTACAGGTGTGGGTAAAACCGAACTCGCCCGCGCTTTAGCTCAGTTTCTCTTTGATTCTGATGATGCATTGGTGCGCTTGGATATGTCTGAGTACATGGAAAAACACTCAGTTTCTCGCCTTGTGGGAGCGCCCCCAGGATATGTAGGCTATGAAGAAGGTGGTCAACTTTCCGAGGCGATTCGCCGTCGTCCCTATTCGGTGGTGCTGCTGGATGAAGTAGAAAAAGCCCACCCCGATGTGTTCAATATTTTATTGCAAGTGTTGGATGATGGGAGAATTACGGACTCTCAGGGAAGGACAGTAGATTTTCGGAACACCGTCATTGTCATGACTAGTAATATTGGTAGCGAACATATTTTGGATATATCTGGCGATGATTCCAAGTATGAAACAATGCGGGTGAGGGTAATGGAAGCATTGCGATCGCATTTCCGCCCCGAATTTCTCAACCGCGTCGATGACATTATTCTCTTCCATACTTTAAACCGCACAGAAATGCGGCAAATCATCCGCATTCAACTCAAGCGTGTAGAAAATCTCCTCCGCGAGCAAAAAATCTTCTTTGAGATATCCCAATCTGCTTGTGATCACCTTGTGGAATCAGGCTATGACCCCGTTTACGGTGCCCGCCCACTCAAACGGGCAATTCAGCGAGAAGTAGAAAACCCCCTCGCCACCAAGTTATTGGAAAATACTTTTATCTCTGGAGACACGATAATCATTGACAAAGGTGAAACTGGTCTGTCTTTTAGCAAAAAAATGCTGGTGAAGGTGTCAGTACCACAGATTGCTACATAGCACCTAGCTAGGCTGTTGATTTTGATGAAATTTCCCCCCCCAAAGTTACGCCTTGTGTCCCCTCCCGAAGAGCGGGGCTACCATGTTGTATACACAAGTCGGCAGACCTCTCCCCAAACCCCTCTCCGAAGCACAGAGGGGCTTTGAAGATTGGCTCCCCAACGCTACAAGGGTTGGGGCTGTTCTTGTTAGGTCTCAATACACTTGGGATAAAATGTTGGGTTTCGTTCTTCAACTTGTATCTTAAGAGAAGTAGTAGACATCTGGTGAAATTAAATACGCGTTACCCAGAAGCCTTGTTTTGACGTAGCAGTGCTACGTCAAAACAATTCTTTTTCAGCAGATGTCTAGTGTTTAACCGAACCTGATATTAGGGGGAATCTCAAAGCATTTACGTTTCGTAAAATACTTTGATTTTTTCGCGCCAACTTACTTAATCAGCTAATAGGCAATGTAAACCAAAAAGTTGCCCCTGCATCCAATGCACTGTTTACACCAATTTCGCCGCCGTGAGCATGGATAATTTGCTTAGACAGATATAACCCCAATCCCAAACTTAGAGAATTGCGGATACTTGTACCACGAAAGTAAAGGTCAAAAAGCCGATCGCTTTGTTCTTGACTAATTCCCACACCGTTATCACTAACGGTACAATAAATTTTGTCATCCTTACGGGTAGCATTGATTGTCAAGAGCAATCCAGGGGGATTGTGTTTGAGAGCATTGACAATTAAGTTAGAAAAAACTCGCCATAGTTGCGTGGGATCTGCATTCACTAATGGCAAATCTGCGGATACCAGATTTGTCAAGGTTGCTTGATTTTGTGCTAGCAACGGCTCTAAATCAGCGATCGCAGCTTGGACAATTGCCAGCAATTCTACGGTTTGACGTTGTAAAATAACACCTTGCACTTCGCTGACATGAGCTTCCATCAACGAATTAATTAAGTTCAGTTGGCGATCGCTACTTTGAATCATCCGCTCTAAAATTGAGCGTGAAATCGAAATATTTTCCTCTGGACGTGCAAGCAGGTTTCTCAGCACCATTAAAGTACCCAGCACTGGGTTGCGTAAGTCGTGGGAAACTGCATGGAAAAATACTCGTAGTTCTTCTTCTGTTTGCTTGCGCTGGGTAATGTCTTCAATCAAACCTTCGTAGTAAAGCAGTTTAAGATGTTCGTCACGCACTGCGTAAGCTTTTTCCGAAATCCAAACAATACTCCCGTCTTGGCGATAAATTTGAGACTCGAACTCCGAAACACTGCCATATTTTTCCATTAAGCGGACAAATTCGGCGCGACGGTTCGGATCTACGTACAATTGTTCAATATCAGTAAAATTTGCTGTTACTTCCTCCGCTAAGGAGTAGCCATAAATACGTGCTAAAGCCGGATTTGCCGTAATGTAATGTCCATCGGGACTGCTTTGAAAAATCCCTTCAACGGCGTTTTCAAAAATGCTGCGATATTTAGCTTCTGCAACCTTAAGCTTTTGGTAGGCAGATTCCAGTTCTTGACGGGCGTAAAACTCAGAACGTTGCAGGCGATCGTACAGATAAACACCGATGTCGCAGATAGTACAAAACCAAAAAATGTATAATATGAACGTTACATTATATATTCCTGGGTGGTCAGGCATTGGTGTTTTTAGTCCAAGTGCCGTATTCACACCAAAATAGTAAATTAGCACACTTACTTGAGTCAGCAAGTGAAGAATCCAGCAGACAGGCATCAACACAGCTTGGCTCAAAAACAGCAGCGACCAGCCGATGGTATCAGGTAGTGCGAAACCTCGAAGAGTGGCAAACAACTGCGATGCGAGACTAATTGACCAAGAAGACCCCAAAAATAATAAATCTGGATGATGACGACCTAACTTCGTTTTATGTAAAGCAAAGCAAATAATTATACTCGCAAGCATTGCAACATTAATTACAAGGCGTTGAGTTCTAAGTTCTTCTGGCAGCTTCTGCAACTCTTGAAAAGGGAAAAACAAGCCGTAAATGTCTCGTAGAGTAAAAGACAACAGACAAATCAGCGCCAGCCATAACCATAAACGCAATCTTTGCCACAAAAAACGGTTACGCCAATCTTTGTAAAGACTAGTGATTTCATCTGCGGTTGGTGCAGAAAAGGTTTTTTTCCACCACCTTTGCACTGTTGTAAATGGATTAGCCATTAGCATCCGAGCAATTTTGCCCATACCGTCGAGGGTGTTTCCCTAACTCAACATTGCCACAAAATAACACCGTCTCATTTTTTGGTGATTTATGGCCGATTTGTTGCGGATGAAGTTGCCAAAGGTAATGTAAACCAGAAAGTTAACCCGCGCTTGCGGTTACTAATAACACCAATTTCGCCGCCATGTGCCTTAATAACTTTGCGACAAAGATACATTTTTAAGCCAATGCTTGTGGAACAGCAGTCTTGAGGATCACGGACATGGAGATCGAAAAGGCGATCGCACTCTACTTTAGTCATTGCCACGCCGTCATCTTGAATTTGAGTGCGAATCATTCCCGCCTCAACGACGGCGCTTAGGGTAAAATTTAATCCTGGTGGATTATTTTGCAGGCTATGTGTGATTAAACTTGCCAAAACTTTCTGCAACTGACTCCCATCTGCCATTACTAACGGGAAATCGGCGGAAACCAAGTTCTTCAGGGTTGCTTGATTTTGTGTGAGTAAGGGTTCCAACTGGGCGAATATTTTTCCCAGTAGGGTGGTAAATTGTACAGGTTGCGGTTTAATTTCAAGACCCTGTTGTTCGCAGGAATTAATTTCTAGCAATGAGTTAATCATCGTCAGTTGGCGATCGTTGCCTTGAATCATCCGCTCGATGATTGAGCTAGATACGGCAATTGGGGATTGGGCATGGGAAAGAGGCAGAGGGGCAGAGGAGATGGGGAGTAGAGGGGAAAGACTTGCTGTAATTTTCCCCCTGCTTACCTGCTCGACTCCCTGATGTAACAAATTCTTTAACACCATCAAGTTACCCATCACCGAAGTTCGTAAATCGTGGGCAACTGTGTGCAAAACAACATCTTTGACACGATGCAATTTTTCAACTTCTTGCATTTTCTGCTGCAACTGTGCAGTCCGTTCTTGTACTTGGTGTTCTAAATTAGTGTTGAGTTCTGCCAGTTTTTGGCAGATCTGGCTTTGCTGAATAGCGATCGCTACTTGTTCTGACATCTGCTGTAACAAATCAATTTCCATTGGCTGCCAATGACGTGGCCCTGAGCATTGGTGAGCAATCAACGCCCCAAATAATTCGTTACCTAGCATAATTGGTACAGCCAAAGTAGCCTTCGTTTGGAATTTTTGACAGTGTGCTTTGACTTTCGGAGATACTGTTATTTGCGTTATGTCTTCAATGACACGCACAAAATTATCTTTGAGTAAATTTCTCAATTCTTGTAGATAAGCTTCATCATTCGTAGACCAACCTGAGACTGATGGATACTTGGGATCTACTGATTCGGCAAGAGTTCTGACTCCTAAATTGGCATTATTTAAACCAATGAAAACTCGATCTGCTTGCAGAAATTGCCTGACTTCGGTCACAGTGGTTTGGAGAATTTGCTCTAAGTTAAGGGAAGACCGAATTCGTACTAGGGTTTCTGCCAACAAGCGATCGCGTTCTGCACAAAGGCGGAATTGCGCTTCTACCTGTTTGCGTTGTGTAATGTCGTGATGGACTGCTAAAATACAGGGGATACCATCTAAATCAATGACTTCGGCTGAAAGTAGCGTTGTAATTATCTCGCCAGACTTTTGTCTAAATTCAAATTCCAAGTTGCGAACAACTCCAGTGCCTTGCAACCCCCGCAATAAATTTAGGCGATCGCCCTCCTGTACCCAAAGATTTAACTCAAAAGAAGTTTTCCCAATCGTCTCATCTCGCTCATAACCTGAGAGTTTTACAAAACTGTCGTTAACTTCGATAAAGCGTCCTTCTTGCAGCGTACTAATAGTAATTGAATCGGGGCTGCAACTAAAAGCTTTCGCAAATTTTTGAGCTAGATTTTGTAAGGCAACTTCTGCTTGTTTGCGTTCTGTGATATCTCGGACAATTGCTAGTACCTCATCTTCACCACTCACTACCAACCGCGCTTCATAATCTCTGACTCCCAAAGGCGTTGTTAGCTGATATTCACAAGTTTGCAAAGTTCCAGAATCTAAAGTTTTAGCGATCGCTTCCAGGCTAATCGTTGCAACATCACTAGGCAATAACTCATGGATATGTTTCCCAACTATTTCTTCTCTTGAAAGAGTGACATTTGCTCCCTCACTTTTCAAATCTAGATACTCGCCATCACGGCTAATGCGAAACATCAAATCGGGGATAGCATCCAAAATTGCTTTATACCGCGCCTCACTCTCTTGCAATTTTTCTTCGGCTAGTTTTCGGTCTGTAATATCCATGACCAAACCATTCCAAAGCAAATTGCCTTCTTGTTGTAGTTCTGGTTGCGAAGTACCTTCAATCCACTTAAGTTTGCCGCTAGGCGTAATAATGCGACCTTCCCAATGCCAAGGTGTAACAGTGGTTCTACAAACGGCAATAGATTCGGCAAAAGCTTTTATATCCTGTGGATGAATCAGTTTGTGTAACATCTGGAAGTCTGCCTGTACAGCTTCTGGTTCTAATTCATACAAATATTTACAACCAGAACTAATATAAGGAATAAATACAGAACCATCTTGCCGTTGCAGAATTTGGAAAATCATCCCCGGTAAATTGGCAGCAATTGTTTCCAACAGAGTGATCTTCTCTGGTTTAAAATCTGGTTTATCCAGTGATTTTACAATTTCATCCACTCTTTGACCCTTTGATATATAAGCAATTGGCATAATATTCAAGGCAATCATAACCATTGTGAGAGTTTTCTGACTGTTGGCGTGATCACTAACAGCAGAAAAAGCGGCTCTACTTTCAGAGTAGTTCTGGATGCTGCGATCGCATTCACCCAATCGGGTGAACCACTATCCAAGGGCGAATCAGTTCAGGAACGCCCAGTCACCAAGAGAGCGAAATAATTGAAGTAAGGACATATTTGGAAGAAAATAATGATATATCGGTTGCAATACTGCGTAGGTTTTTAATATTTGTAGGTTGGGTTGAGCCTTTGCGAAACCCAACAAACCCCGCTCTGGTGAAAAAGAATTGTTTTGACGTAGCACTGCTACGTCTCTACAAGGATTCTGGGTAACGCATATTCAATTTCACCAGATGTCTATTGTTATAGCCCGGTTTCATCGAGCAGTGAACATCTTTAAAAAAATGACGCCAAAAACTTACCAACAAGCTGGAAAGATAATCAGCATTGTCTATGCGATCGCTCCATGTTCATTAGGATATTTGCTTGTGGCAACAACAGAAAAGGGTATCTGCGCCGTCAAACTAGGTGATGAAGCAGACAACCTTGAACACACTTTGATTAAGGAATTTCACCAAGCGCACATCATGCGTGATGACCACACACACAAAGACTGGATACAGTCAATCCTCGACTTGATTACCGGAGATGAAACACATCTCAATTTACCAGTTGATATACGGGGGACAGCATTTCAGAAACGGGTTTGGCAAGCATTACAAAAAATTCCCTATGGCCAAACCCGCACCTACACTGATATTGCCCGTGATATTGCCAAACCCCAGGCAGTCCGCGCGGTCGGTAATGCTTGTGGAGCTAATCCAACAGCGCTAATTATACCATGTCACCGTGTGCTGCAAAGTGATGGCAATCTTGGTGGCTATCGCTGGGGAATTGACCGCAAACAAAAACTTCTGATGCAAGAATCAGAACAGACTGCTATAAAAGCAATAAACATAGGAGAATGTAGAGACGTAGCAGTGCTACGTCTCTACAAGGGTTCTGGGTAACGCATATTTAATTTCACCAGATGTCTAATATGAACAACAATATTCCCGACTTTTTATAAAAGTTGAGAATCTCAGCCGAACATCTGATTATTTTGCACCTAACTGATATCTTTCCTTTAACAGGTGGGTATTATAAGCTTACTCTGCTAACAAAATCTTCATAAATTTGCCTTCAAATAAAATACATTTCCGCAATTTTACTGTGAAGTTATGATTTTGTTACTTATTAAAATTGAATTATAGCAGTTTGCAGTTGAGTCCAATACAGACCTAACCCCCAACCCCTTCCCTTGAAGGGAAGGGGAGTAAGACTCAAAGTCTGTCTCCTCGTAGGAGAGAAGTCAAAACCCAATACGGTTCGGTTAAGATTTCCCCGCCTATGGTGACCCCTTTAAAAAAAGGGGGGGAAAGGTTTTAGCCCCCCTTTTTAAGGGTGGTTGGGGGGATCTTCGGGGACAAAATATCACTAACCGAACCGTATTGAGTCAAAACCGTACTGCATCCAAGGGATAACCGCTATAAATAATTCTGAAAAAATCAGTGTTTCTCGGATAAAACAAACAATTCATTAATGATATAACTTTAAATAAAATCTATTTTGTTTTAGCTGATTTTTAAAAGTTAGTAAAACCAGAGGCAGTGGTTACATAAATATAGTCTCATATTTAGCCTGTAAAAATATTTATTCGGCATGATTTTAGATGTCAAAACATAGAAAAATTCCCTACAATCCACTTGACAGTGAAGCAGCTGTGTCTCAAAAACGTCAGCTAGTCAAGGCAATTAAAAAGACCTTAAAACAAGTTAGCAAACAATTTTTATCTGCAATTAACAAGCAACTCATTTGGCTCCTGCGGACTATTTTTGGTACTCCAAGAAGACGCGGATCAGCGAATGCTGGATTTTTGTTGCCAACAGTGGCGATGGTAACTTTGGTAGTTGTGTTGTTGACAACTGCAATTTTGTTTCGGTCTTTTGAACGCTCCAAGAATGCCAGTAATGTTCGAGTGAACGAGGCTGTACTTAACGCTGCTACCCCAGCCATTGATCGTGCTAGAGCCAAATTAGATGCACTACTAGAAGACCCAACACTACCACGAGGAATTCCCTCTGATAACGCTTTATATGATGCTATTAAAAAAGACAAATATAGGCTTGGTGATGAGACTCGCCTGAAGTTGGCTTTAGAATTTAATGGTATTACAGGTATCCAAACTGGTGACATAAACAATAACGGGACTCCATCTGACCCCAGCGACGACTTTGTAAATGAGGACGAAACATTAAAAACAGCTTGGAAATATGCCGTTGACACAGACAATAACGGCAAAAAAGACACCTTTACTCTTTATGGAATTTACTTCCGTACACCACCTAGAAACAGCGCAGGAGAGTTTACTCGTGAAAGAAAAGCCCTAGAAGCTAGAATCCCACCAATGGATAATGACTCTTCAAACCAGCAGTGCAATGCATCTGGTTTTTCTAGCTTAGTGGGCAATTCCAGTTGGTATAAGCTAAATAGTGGCAATCTGGGTAAAAGCTTCTTTGTTTATACCGTTAATGTGCCTATTACTAAACAGATTTATGATAGTCTGCCAACAAGTACTGGGTCTATTAATCAAAGTAATTCCGAAGAATACAAAGGTAACAAAAGCTTTGTAGCACTGGAGTTTCAGCAAGACCGCAGTCGCGTTCCCCTAGCAAATAATGCCGTTTGGTTTGAGAATGATTTAGAAGTCATAGTTGGTGGTAGTACAAGATTATTGTTGAATGGAAGAGTTCACACCAACAGCAACCTCCTTGTTGGGGTAGTTGGAACTGGTGGCTCCAACGGTAACATAACTTTCCGGCAAGTTAGCAGCAAAACATCCTGTTTCTTCAATCAAGAAAACGGGCAGATTACTGTTGGGGGAAATGTCGGAAATGGTAGCCTTTCTCAAACTAGTGCTAACGATGTAAACGTTGATTTGTACAAAGGTTTTGGGAACAGTGATGTTAAAACTAACCCTGCTACCATTAACGCCAGCAACAAATCTACAAATGCTAGTGGTGGTGGTAGTATCGGATTCAACGATGCAGCATACAATCTACGCATTGCTGCAATGAAGACTACTGCGATCGCTTTATGCACAACGTGTACTAGCGCAACTACTGCTAGCGCTCTCGAAGCGGCTGTTAAATTGAGTAGTTACCCAGCAGATGTAATAACCAACGTTGAAACCAAAGTACAAAGCACTGATGATCTCACTACAGCCAAAAATATCCTCTCCGACGAAATAGAAATTTATTTGCGAAATCGTACCCGTCGAGTACCTTTTGCAGAAGTACCAGACGCTACTGGAACGGGTGCAACAACTGGATATAGTGCCATTTCTATTAGTTTACAACCTCAGGCAAGTTGGAGGGAACCACTAAACTCCAATAACCAGTTCACTGGTGTAGCAACATCACCTCCCTCTGTAGAGACTTCTCAGCTACAAGCCACACAGCCAAATCTACAGAAGAAAGAAGGTGTTCAAACCAATTTAGGCGATCGCGTTTTTGTAGGCAATAACCTTCCTGCTCTGTGGCTAAAAGACGGAAAATATGTTGGTACAGAGGCTGAGCAGCCAATTTTAGACAGTACTGGCACTACGGTTAACTGGACTAGAAGTGGTTCAGAACCACCAGCAAGATGGCGCAACACTCAAATACAGGCACTTGCTGACTTAGGTCTATCTGACCGTAATGGCTTTTGGGAAGAAAATGCCGCCAAAAATCCCGTAAACGAATTAGACAACGTTGGTGGTGTCCGGATCGTTACTGGTGCAGGTATTTATGTAGACGATCCTGATATTGCCGGCACAACAACTGGCGCATTCTACGATCGCCCAACTTTTTCATTTTTACTAGATCCACCAGATCCCACCCCATCTGACACTACTGATATTCCGGTTTGGCCTGACACCATGCCGATGTCAAGTCCTGGAAGTACTACTCTCAAAGGCGATCTGTTGATGCGGGCTACAGCTGTTTATCATTACAAAGTAGATCATGGCACTGATCAAGAACCAATTGCTTGTGTAAGCAGCTACTACGACCCCTCAAATGAAGATACAGTTAAAAACAAAGTTAATCAAAATGGTGGATATGGTGTAGATACCACCAAAGGTCGATCAAACAACGGCGTTGTTTACTCTTACCCGACAACCGGAAGAGGTGCATTTTTTACAACTCATAAAGCTCGTCTACAACGACAAGCTAATTTGAAATTTCCCAATGGGCGTTGGGCTAACAAACCGTTACAAGTTGCCTTGGAAAACATGAAGGCTACTAATGCTGGTACTCTACCCGATACAGTACCCAGTAGTGGTTTACAGCTAGCTGATTATTCAGCAATTGACACAGCACTTTGTGCTATTTCAATCCTGAGTAATGAGGCTGGTTTTGTTGCTACTCCTAGCGACCAGCCTAAACATGGTGCAATCAGAGAAGCAACTTTCCTTGATGCTAGGGAAGTGAAGCAGATGAGTACATCAGGTTCACCAACTACATACAACTTAGACTTAGAACAACGTCAACCTCTAGAAATTCGAGTTACAGATATTGATTTAAGTTCCACAACAGGTTTAGCCGCAGGTATAGCCACCACAGCAATAACAGCTAACGAGTACTTATTACCTTACAGTGGCATTATTTACGCATCTAGAGATGATGGTTTGCGTGATGAGAGTGATACAACTAGTGAATCAGAGTTACTCAGCCCAACCGATTTTCGGCTGGACTCAACTCGTCGCCCGAACGGAATCCGGCTGATTAATGGAGGAACTTTAGCAAGAACTAGTGCTAACACTTACAATGCTAAAGAAAAAGGTCTGATTTTGGTAACAAATTTGCCCGCATATATCAAAGGCAACTTCAATTTGCACCGCACAGGTACAACTGACACTACAGAAATTGAGGAATTTACAGAAATAGAGTCAGCAAGTGTCAACTTCTACGATCGCAGTACTGCCAATACTAACTTTGCTTGTCGTGCAGGAAGAACAGGCTGTCCTGGAACTGGGGGCGACCTTTGGAGACCAGCAACCATTATTGCCGATTCCATGACTTTACTTTCCGACAGTTTCGTAGATGGTGTGCGGAGATTCGCAGACTACGACTTAAACAATAACACGGGCATTACTGTAGAAGATGGCTTAAGTCCCACGACTTTACCCACTTTAGATGAAAAAAGGCGAAATCGTCTGAAAAATGGTTTTTGGGAAAACAGCTATACTACCAGTTCTTTTTGGACAGGTCATAGTAATGGTAACGGTTATCCCAGAACAGCAGCTATTGGTTCTTACTTAACAAATGGAGTGACACCAATTCAGCGTCGAGTTAGAGGTCAACCCTTGTATGTCATGGAAATTTGCCGTAACTTGGTAGTTTCAGAGTGTGGACCTAATGATTGGTCTGTGGGATTTGATAGGAATGGAGATGGCTCTTTAACTGCTGCTGAACAAAGCGTCAGGACATATCAACTGGGACAAGCCATACTTGCTGCTAATGGCGGCACAATGCCATCAGATTGGACTACTCAATTTCCAACCGGCAGCAATACTAAAAGCATCAGAGAACGGCTTGGAGCTGGTGATACAGGTTCAGATCGATTGTCCCTGCAAGGTGAATTGACCACAGATCGTCTTTATCCCCGTCGGGTTGCATTTGCCCGCGACAATAACAACAACCTGGTTACCAGTAGTTCTGGTTTTTACAAACCTATGGGTATAGGTTGTCCCTTAGATACGACTGGTGCAGCTTATACCAATAATGGCTGTACTTATGGCACTAATTACGGTTTAGTAGACACCACCAACAATATCTACGCTCTCTGGTTTAGAACCACAAATAGCACAACTAACCCAGGAGACATAGCACAAGCAACATACGCAAGTGACAGACCGCTATTCTATTATCCTCCCATTGATGCTAACGGTGATGGTAGTCCTGATTTAGATGGTCAACCGCTTCTTGTACCAGTCTTACAAATTCATGATGCAAATAGTACTCCCTCCAACTTAAGAACGGACGCAGCTGCAGTAGCCGCAGGGGATGACTTTAGGACTAATTGGTTACAACAGGCAAGCAACACTATATTCAATGCCACCTTTGTATTAGGAAATAGTCCCAGTAGAACAGATGAAATTTCAGCAGGTTTGCAAAACTTTGTGAGATTTTTGGAAAACTGGGAGAACAGGACAGCCAAAATCAGCGGTAGCTTTATTCAATTAAAGCGGAGTAGCTTCTCCACCGCGCCAATTGCATCCATTTTCACAAACAGACAAACCAATGCCGCTGCTAGTCCTACTTATAATCTCAGCCTTTTTGACTACTCATTAGACACTTACCCAACTAGAAACGGTGATGGTATCTTACCTTTCTACTTCGCACCAACAAATAGAAATTGGGGGTTTGATGTTGGTCTTTTATCAGAGCAACCAGACCTATTTGCCCAAAGGTTCACCGCGCCCCCAACAGGACGCCCCAATGAATTCTTTAGGGAAGTTGGACGGGATGACACCTGGGTGAAAACATTGCTCTGTGCTGGTGAAGCTAGCAACCAGACAGGTATCCCGACAACAGGAGTGACAGTAACTTACACAAATGCAGTTCCTAGTCAATATCGTCCAAGTGGCTGTCCATCATCCATACCATCTGACTTGCCGCCATCGCCATAAATGCTGTAAATATTGGGTAAATTGCCATGTTGATAGGGAAACAAGCTAAGAAACAAAGATTACAGACAACGGAAGTAGAGAAGATACATCTGCCTTACGTGCGACATAGCGAAGGGGGTTTCACTATTATTGAATCTTTGGTAGCGATACTTGTAGTTGCCATATTGCTAGTTGCGATCGCACCAGTTCTTTCTCTATCAGTGGCAACTCGTGTACAATCCCGAAGGATAGAATTAGCCACTCAAGCCGCTAAATCATACATTGATGGGGTGAAGACTAAGAAAATTGTGGCCCCATCTGGGCCAACCACCGCTACCACCCTTACAGCGACTAGCGCCCCTACAGCGACGGGAACGCTCACCTGTAATACAGCCTCAACCCCTACAAGTGCAACCCCTGTAGAATCTAAATTCTGCTCAGTTCCAACACCTCCAACAGGCACATCTTTATACTGCATAGATTTTGATGGCAGTGGTACGTGTGAAAGTACCAGTGTCACAGATATGGTTGTGCAGGGTTTTCGTCCAAATAACAACCCAGATTCCGCAGGATATGCTCTAGGAGTCCGAGTTTACAGGGCAGATGCTTTTAAGGACAGTGTAGCTCTACTCACAAGTAATTCTTTACCCAATAATAAACAAGCGACTTTTACCGGAGGTGTCGGTCAGCGCAAAGCACCTTTAGTAGAAATTACAACAGATATCAACGACACAGTACCTAAATACAGCGACCTTTGCGCTCGCTACACAGGTGGTTGCAATTGAATATTAATTAGACTTCTTGCAAAACTTCCAATTTTAGAATCTTTCTCTGCGCCTCTGTCTAAGGCAAATAAATATTTATGTAAGAAGTCTATTCTTAAATATCTGTCAATAAAAGGGAAACCGCAGCATGATAAACTCACTGAAATTTATCCTGAGTACTCAATTAAAACGCTCTGGAATAAATAAGACAATTAGCGGCTTTACCCTGATTGAACTGCTAGTAGCTATGGTGATGGCAGTGTTAATCATAACGCCTTTGATGGCCTTTCTGATTAATATTCTAGATGGCGATCGCAAAGAACAAGCTAAGGCAACTTCTGAGGAAGAAATCCAAGCAGCACTAGATTATATCGCTCGTGACTTACAACAAGCAGTTTACATCTACGATGTTGATGGTGTTACCCAAAACACAAATACGACTACTATTAGTAGTTCAGGTATTAAAGACCAAATACCACCAGTCAAATCCGCTTCTAGTTGTAGCCCTACTACCGGCAGCAATCCGAGTGTTTGCACACCAATACTTGTTTTTTGGAAACGTGAGCTTATTGCTGATAGCGTTGGAATTACTGCCAGCACTCAGACTGGTGTAAATGCAGATGATGGCTTTGCTTATTCATTAGTAGCATACTACTTAATCACAAATCCAAATAAGACTAACAATACGTGGTCTCAAGAAGCACGAATTGGCAGGTTTCAACTTCGAGGCCAAGTGAATGCAGCTTATGCTAATACAGCAGGAAGGGCAAGTGATGTTGGATTTAATCCACCACCTCTAAATAAGAGCGGTGCTACGCTCAAAAACAAGATGAATCAATGGCAGGCTGCATCAGATGATTATACTAATCAAGTCGTGACTTTGATTGATTACATTAGCAACACTGCACCTATCAGTACACCTTGTTCTACCCCAAACCTTGTAGGCAGCTCAACAAGTGGATTTTTTGCTTGTGTCGATGCCAACGAAGTGTTAGCACAGGTTTACATCAGAGGTAACGCACTTGCTCGTCTGCAAAATAACAACTTAGCTTACACCGCTAACGCAAAAACTTATTTTCCCAGTGCGAGCGTTCGGGTGCGAGGACACGGATTTTTATTTACTAAATAACCTCTAGCTAATCAATCAAAGGTATTGTATGCACGGCGCAGCTTTATTGAGGTTAAACAAAATTCCTAAACAATTTGTAGTGGAAACACCAAAGCAGGTATCTCTAGCGAACAGACTTCGCTACACATCTGCATACTTGCAAAAGGATGCTGGTTTTAGCCTAATTGAATTAATAGTAGTACTACTCTTGGTAGGAATTTTATCAGCGATCGCAGCTCCTGGTTGGATTGCCTTTGTAAATCGACAGCAGATAAATAAGGCTAACGACGCTGTTTTAGCCGCACTGCAAGAAGCACAGCGCGAAGCTAAAAACAAAAAACTTAGCTACAGTGTCAGTTTTCAGAAAAATACCACAACCCAAAATGTTGAGGTTGCTATTTATCGTAGCAATCCTGGAACCCCTACATGGAAACCTTTAGGGGCGGATGTAGGCGTAAGCTCTGATAAATTACTGCTAGGTGCAAATCTCAGTGGCGAAAATGCTGCCAATTCTACTACTAATTCTCCTGTATCCTACCCTCCTTCAAGCACACCAACAAAAATTACCTTTGACTATATGGGTGCTTTACCAACTTTACCACCTCCAAACCTTGGAACAGGTGATCCACCTGGGTTAAAAATAGTGGTAGCTGTACCAAATCCTACGAATTCTACATCGGCTAGTAGCGTAAAACGATGCGTCATTGTGACAACTCTCTTAGGCTCAATGCTCACAGCAAAAGACAATAAATGCAATTAAGTAGTTCATGTATTAATATTTGTTCAAAAACACGTAATAACACTGTACATAAAACTGCCCATTGATCGCAAAATTGAAACATCATGTGCAGTTTTAATGTTTGATAGATTTATTTAAGAGTCACTGATAAATTAGGTATTGGCTGAGTATACAAAAAGCGTCCTAATCAACATATCAAAATGTAACTTTTGTCAAATGACTGAAAACCTTGACTTTACTGTAGCTATCCCAACTTATAACGGTGAAAGTCGTTTACCTGAACTACTAGAACGACTACAAAACCAACTTTACACCGAAAACTTATCTTGGGAAATTATAGTTGTAGACAACAACAGCACTGATAAGACAGCTAAAGTTGTTCAAACTTATCAAAATAATTGGCACTGTCCTTATCCTTTAAAGTATTGCTTTGAAGCAAAACAAGGCGCAGCTTATGCCCGAAAAATGGCAGTTGCAGAAGCTAAAGGTAAATTCATCGGTTTTCTAGATGATGACAACTACCCAGTATCAAATTGGGTATCCGCAGCTTATGCTTTTGGTGAAAAATATCGTCAGGCGGGAGCTTATGGCAGCCAAATTCATCCTGACTGGGAAGTAGAACCACCAGAAAATTTCCAGCGAATTGCTCCATTCTTGGCAATTACAGAACGAGGTAGTTTACCACTATTATATGAAGCTGCCAAAAAATTACTACCCCCATCTGCTGGACTGGTTGTCCGTAAAGAAGCTTGGTTAGGAAGTGTACCAGATAAGTTTATTTTAACTGGCAGAGTTAAAGGCAATATGCTTAGTAGTGAAGACTTAGAAATGTTGTCTTATATCCAAAAATCAGGATGGGAAATTTGGTACAACCCAGAAATGGAAATTTATCACAAAATACCAAAATTTCGTTTACAAAAAGATTATCTAATTCCGTTTTTTCGTGGTATCGGACTTAGCCGTTATGTAACTAGAATGGTAAATATCAAACAGATATATAGACCAGTCGCTCTTTTACCTTACATGATAAATGACCTGCGTAAAATTGTTTTACACTTACTCAAATATCGAACTAAGCTAAAAGAAGATTTGGTAGTCGCTTGCGAAATGGAACTTTTTTTAAGTAGTTTTATTAGCCCTTTTTATCTTTGGAAAAATGGCTATTTCAAAAAATAAGCTATCAGAATATTTAGATATTATGACTGAATTAGTAGTTGAAAGTTTAGATGTTAGCGTAGCTATTCCTGCATATAATGGAGCAACTCGCTTACCTAAAATTTTAGATAAACTTTTAGCCCAGACGGGAGTAGAACAACTTAGCTGGGAAATTATTATTGTCGATAACAATAGTTCCGATAATACATCTGAAATAATCCATAATTACCAAAAAATATATGATGGTAAGTGTCATTTAAAATATTTTTTAGAACCTGAACAGGGAGCAGCTTTTGCGCGACTGCGTGCAGTGCGTGAAGCCAAAGGGCAGCTAATCGCATTTTTAGATGATGATAATTTACCTGCGCCTGATTGGTTAGTCCAAGCATATACCTTTGGATTGAAGTATCCTCAAGCAGGAGCTTGGAGTGGACAGATTCATGGGGATTTTGAAGTAAAACCGCCAGAAAACTTTGAAAGAATTCAAGCTTTTTTAGCTATCAGAGAACATGGTTCAAATCCACACTTGTTTGATGCGGATAATTTAAGACTTCCTCCTGGCGCAGCGCTTGTTGTTCGCAAAGAAGTGTGGTGTAAAAATGTACCACAACGACCTACCTTAAGCGGAAAGTTGCCTGGTATTTTGGTGCAAGGTGATGACTATGAACCATTGCTTTACATACATTATGCAGGTTGGCAAATTTGGTATAATCCTGCTATGCATACTTATCATCAAATACCACATTGGCGACTTGAGAGAGATTACCTCTTGACTCTTGCACGCGGCTGTGGCTTGTGTATTTTCCAGTTACGTTTGATAAATACTAAAAATTCGCAAAAACCAATAGTGTTTGTGAAAACTGTTTTAGGGAATTTACGCCGAGTATTACAGCACGTCATTCAGTATAGAGGGCAATTGAAAAGTAATTTAATTGCTCTTTTTGAGATAGAGTTTTACTTGGCTAGTATGATGAGTCCTCTTTACTATTTAAAATGTAATATAGGTAGAATATTAAAAAATAAATTTGCCCTATAAGATGATTAAATGTAGTAAAAGTTTGCCGAAAATTTCTGTAATCATCCCCGCTTATAATAGTGAGAAGACTATTAGTGACGCAATTGAATCTGTTCTCAATCAAACTTTGAGTGTTCTAGAATTAATTGTCATTAATGATGGTTCACAAGACTCAACTCTAGAAGTGATTAGACAAATCCAAGACTCACGAATAAAAGTATTTTCCTATTCCAATGCTGGCGGAAACGTCAGCCGTAACCGAGGACTAAACCGTGCAGTTGGAGAATTTGTTAGTTTCTTAGATGCAGATGATCTTTGGACACCTGATAAACTCCAGTCTCAGTTCAAGGCTCTGGAAGAAAATGTTACTGCGAAAGTTGCTTACAGTTGGACTGATTATATTGACACGAATGGTCAATTTATACTTTCAGGTAAGCGGATGAATGTAAATGGAAATGTTTATGAAAATTTGTTACTAAATAACTTTCTAGAAAATGGTTCCAATCCCTTAATTTGTAGAAAATCTTTAATGACATTAGGTGGTTTTGACGAATCTCTAAGTGCAGCTCAGGATTGGGATATGTGGCTGCGATTAGCCTCTAAGTTTGATTTTATATGTGTACCATCTGTACAAATATTATATCGGATCAGTGCTAATTCAGTTTCTTCCAATCTTGTCAGGCAGGAAAAATCCTGTTTGCAAGTGCTTCAAAGAGCATACAAGGAAAGACCTTATCTACGAGATGCTATGGGAACGACAGTTAAGAATAGTTGGAATATAAGCCTAGCAAATTTATATAAGTACCTTGTCTGCAAAGCCCTACAAAAACCGTTTAATCGAGAAAAAGGTTTAGTAGCTGCTAAATTTCTGTGGAAGTATTTTCTTAACGACCCTGCAAAACTTCAGAATATAAATTTCACCTTAAAATTGTTATTGAAAACTATCATAATTCTTACCTTGCCTACCTTGCTTTACAGTATTACTAACCAGCGCGAATTAAGAAGCCAAGAACTGAAACATTGTTCAACATCTGACTAGGTGAAAATCGACCAGAAAAGAAAAATGGATACCCTGATGCATTTACGATTTCTCGTTAAGGCAAAAAATCTCTGGAATCAGGACTCTAACAGTGGTTTTACCTTACCAGAAATGTTACTAGTTGTTGTATTAATTGGTATATTAGCTACGCTGGGAATACTCAACTGGCTGGCTTTTGTGGAGACTCGCCGTCTCAACACTGCCCAAAATGAGGTTTATTATGCGATGCGCCAAGCCCAAAGACAAGCTACCAAGGATAAATTGACTTGGCAAGCTAGCTTTCGCGAACAAAACAGTATTGTTCAATGGGCAGTTCATCCTCTGACAGTCAACCCCTCTAACGCTAACTGGAATAACCTAGATTCTGGTGTACGCCTTGATTCTGAGACAAACTTCCAACCTCTAGATCGCATACAAGAAGTTAAATTTGACTATAAAGGTAACGCTAAAGAGCTAGGACGGATCACGCTATCGAGCAAGTCTGGTGGTAAAGCTAAACGTTGTGTTATTATTTCAACTATTTTAGGGGCAATGCGAACCGCAAAGGAGCAGACTACAACCGATCGCGGCAAGTATTGCTATTGACTCAAGTTGCGGGTTATCAAATTTTAAGTCCAATGCCCTTGGGCAGCAGTTAATGAAAACTTTTAATAGATTAGACATAGGAGTGAAAAAGAATTGTTTTGACGTAGCACTGCTACGTCTCTACAAGGGTTCTGGGTAAGGCATATTTAATTTCTACCAGATGTCTATTGTATATACAGCGTTTTTCAGGTAAATGAAGTACACGAGTAGGGGCGAACGACCGTTAGCCCTTACAATTATCTGTACCTCACCAAGTTGAAATCTGCTGTATGTAATATGGCTATCAAACACCCAATTCCACTTGCACTGTTCCCGCTCTCGATTATCTGTGTTGGTATCAGTTCGATCTCTCCACTCCATTGGTCAATACCAACAGCACTAGCACTGACCAAGGACAACCAAAAGTCCCCATCAGTCATTTTCTTCTTGCCCAGTGGACGCCCTGAGCCTGGAGTTGGCTGGGAAATCACTACTACTTCCGGTGAAGCAGAGATAACTTTGGCACGGCATTTGGTGGACATCGGGGCAAAGGAATATGTCGCGTGGTGGTGTCCTCACTGTCATCAACAAAAGCTGCTCTTTGGTAAGGAAGCCTATCAAATCATTAATGATAATGTGAAAATCGAGTGCGACAAGAGAGGCATTAACCCTCGTCCTGATTTGTGCGCTGCTGCCAAAGTCCCAGGTGTTCCGACCTGGATTATTAATGGCGGACAGTATAGTGGTGTGCAAAATCTCAAGGATTTAGCCAAAGCTTCTGGCTATAAGGGAGCGATGAACTTTCGGTACATCCAAAACCATTGAAGAAGAATACATTCATCATAATTCAGGAACTGAGCCGGAGACCCTCCGCCTCCGGTCAGAATTAATCATAGGACTTACGCAAGTGTCACAAAAAATAAAAGCTTTTAGTTTGTAGTAAGGGCTACCCTACGGGAACGCTCCGCGAACAGCCCTGATGAAAGAGGACTAAAGTCCTCTCTTCGAGACGCTGCGCGAACACTACAAACTCAAAATAATATGCCGGTTGCGTAAGTCCTATAGGGGATTCAGACGCACCACTGATTGTTCGTGCTTGCGTCACGTAGTGAGTGCCAGCAACTGAAGCTATAAAAGCATATCAGTAATTAGATAGGACTTACGCAAAATAATGAAAAAACGAACCGCATAGACGCAAAGCGGCTTCCCGCAGGGTAGGGCGCAAACGCGAGTGCGTCTCGTAAGAGAAGGACACAAAGGAATAAGAGTTTCAGAGGGTTATTGCGTAAGTCCTAATTAGAAATCGCTAAAAGTCAAATGTTTAAATCGCGTAGAGCCAGTCGAATTTGCTCCACACGTCTACGATTAACACCAAGATCCGACTCTCCTACGCGAGATGCCGAACGCAGATGAATTACTGACTCATTGGCAGGAAAATAAAACTCTACGTCATCAACAAATTTAAAGATGCGGCTTTTAGAAAGAGCATGGATGTAATTAGGAGTCTGTTCTATAACTTCTGTACGGGGAACAACAGTAAGAACTTTTAGTAAGATTTCTCTGGCTGCATCGCGGTCTACATGATAAATAATCGGGTCAATGGCGTGTTTGGAATCAGCATTTTGACTCACAACACAGTTGTCTGAAGCCGGACAAGCAGTAAGATGACCACTATCAACTCCCAAATCAGAAGAAGCAGCCCAAGTAGCAGCAGGAAATATTAAGCTACCAATCAAAGTTAGGAGTATTACAAAAGTTGCACTCCACAAGAGTCGCTGCCGGAACGCTTTTAGTAGATGGGACATGATAAATTAACTCTTCAAGGTTTAAATAGCACTTCCCTTATTTTCGGTCATTTCGGGTGAGCGCTGGTTACAAAGATCGCACCTGGCTTTTGGTTTAGGTGATGGTTAGGGACTTGCGGTTTAATAATGTACCAATATATTAATCAGACTTTTGATTTTTCTAATTAATTCAAATTTTTTAACTGGTATCTTATTTTATAGAGTAAAGCGATGTCCATTGTTTTGTACCTTTTCCATACCCAGAATCGCCGCTTGTAAACGCTTTAACCCTGCGATCGTTAAGAGAAGTCCCCGCTTTGGCATACTTTTAGATTGCTTCATATCTCTAATAGACATCTGGTGAAAAAGAATTGTTTTGACGTAGCACTGCTACCTCTCTACAAGGGTTCTGGGTAACGCATATTTAATTTCACCAGATGTCTAATAGACAAAGCAGTAGGAACACAGCATTACTCATACGTGCTAACTTAAGCCTTGGCGAAGGTCATTCGCGTGCCAGTTGCTCATGGGGGAAACCCCCAGACGCTCGCGGACTCGCTAACGCTGCGCTATCGCCTTTGGCGTCTCCCCTTGGGAGAAGACCGCACTGGCTTGGCTATACAGGCTTTCGTCCGCCTGCGCGGACTAAGGTCAAATCAAGGTTTTGAAACCCAGGTCGGTGGGTTTCCTTTGTGTAGACGCGGTTTCTAACCGCCCGTTTCACGTTAAGTTGACACCAATGAGAATTGCTGTGCCCCTAAGACAACTGAAAAACGCTACAAATCTTTCATCAGGAAGAGTAAGTGCATTCCCAGGTATTAAAGGAGTTCGGTGGTTAGACACCAGCGTCCCTATTGTGACTAATTTTTTGGGGAAAAGTTATTAGCACTTGCTGCCAATGGAAGGCTGTAACGCATTTAGCGCGGAAGTTGGTTAGAGATATCTTTGCCTGTCTGTGCTGCACTGTTCCCTACATCACTAGCAGTTTTCTGAGCACCTTCTACGTACCCAGATCCAAATTGTTTAAAAGCTTCTGCTGATTCTTCTCCAATCTTTTGAAGTCGTTTACCAGGCGAACCTTCTGTTTCACGAGCTTCTTTATTCCACTCGCCTATTGTTCTCGGTCTTTGAGAATCATCTTGCTGTACCCGTTCGCGGACTCTCTCACCTAATGTTTTGTCATTGTGGCCATAACCAACGTTGGTCGTCAGCATTAAAAAACCAACTAGGACAACAGCGAAAAAACCTTTTATCTGAAGTCCTTTAAGGAAGGAACTGATGTGACTAATAGTTCTAGAAATCAAGTTTATCATGCCAATTAGCTTGTTTTTTGGAGTACAAATAAAGATTAACTCTAAAAAAACAATTATCCTTCTAACAAAAGACATATCTCAGTTATGAAAAATATTGGATGAGAATATGGCAATCATATGCAGATAAACCAACTAAAAGCATTAGGCATCTCCAAAAATTACAGCAGTTTTGATGTATTTGAACCACGTCTGTTTTAGGAGAGCAAGGACTTGCGCCCCTACCGCCCTTAAAAAGGGGGGCAAAAACCTCATAAAGCTGATTTTCTGTTGAGCTAGCGCTTTGAAGGCCATTGAGAAGAACCAATTGACTATGGGAGTAAAAGATTGATATTAACCTAAATTTCCCCAATTTATCGGAAAAAACATTTACCTGCTTAATAACAGCTTTCTTGGAAGTTTTGCTCTTTGTTTATAAATCATGCTTGAGATTCCTTTCGGTAGACAAATGTAGCACTAAACACATTTTTCATATTACATTTGGTTTTTAATACAGATACAAGTAAAAAAACATATACCCTTGGGGAGAAAAATTGTCTATCTTAAGAGATAGATAGTTAAAGGATAATTCCTAAAGAGCTACTAATAACAATCAATAGTCACACGACTAGTAGGCTAGTACGAGGCATTGTTTGTCTGACTGAGTAGATTTGTACCGTAATCCCTAGATATTTGAAGGGCTTACAGATGATAAACTAATGCACATTTTTCCTCAACACAAGAATTGCTTCAGGTGGAAAGCCAAAGGATGAAATACTGGATAAGGAAATTAGCAATTTGTATAGTATTACTCTATAACTTGTTCCTATCAACTGATTCTGCAACAGCAAACCAACTTTCAAATATTGATGTGCAGCAATTAAATGCGCCCCCAGCAGTTGAAAACTTAGCAGGTGCTGTTAATAATCTTGCTGAGAGAAGAAAGGAAGATTTTTGTCGATTTAATGGAATTGTTGAAAGAATAGATAAACTAGAGGGACTCTTCACGCTTTATTGCAGTGAAGATTCGGGCGAAATTTATTTAGAAATTAAACCAGAGCAGTTAAATAAAGACTACCTAGCTATAGTGACATTGGAATCGGGCGTTGGAGAAAGTGGGATTTATAGTGGATTACCTCTTTCTGATTTTCTCTTCTACTTCCGACGAGTGAACAATAGATTGCATTTTGTTGTGCGGAATGTTAAATTCCGTACAGAAAGTAGAGTAGAACAGCGATCGCTTGCTCGTTCATTTAGCGACTCAGTTCTTTATTCGCTCGAAATAGCCACTCTTGAACCAGACAGTAAAAATATTCTGATCAACCTGAATGAACTGCTAATGCAGGATTTTCCTGGATTAACTCCCTTATTGAGATACTCTTTGCAGGCTGATTACCGCTTGGATGTACGTAAGTCATATTTTGGTGATATTAACAGTTTCCCAGGAAATATAGAGATTGATTCGATTTACGGTTTTTCATCACCAGAAGGAGCGAATTTAGTCACTGTCCCCGATAGCAGGTCACTCACTCTGAAGGTACACTACAGTTTTTCTCAGCTTAGAGAAAACAATAGTTATATTCCCAGACTTGCTGATGACAGAGTAGGTTATTTTATTACTGCTTTCCAAGATTTCTCTAATAAAAATGCTCACGAATCATTTGTACGTTATATCAATCGCTGGCATCTAGAACCATCAGATCCTAACACCCCCTTATCTCCACCCAAAAAGCCAATTGTGTATTGGATTGAGAATGCTGTGCCACTAGAATACCGCGATGCGATTCGTGAAGGCGTTTTGATGTGGAATAAAGCATTTGAAAAAGCCGGATTTAAAAATGCCATTGAAGTGCGGCAAATGCCAGATGATGCTGATTGGCAACCAGCAGATGTACATTACAATAGTATTCGCTGGTTCAATTCTTTAGATGCAGGTTTTGCCAGAGGGCCGATGCGTGTCAACCCATTCACCGGGGAAATATTGGATGCAGATATTATGGTGGATGCCAATATGATGCGTTTAATTGAGCAAGAATATCACGCACTGATGGAAGTAAATTCATCTTTTGGGGATGGACACTTTTCCCAAGTAGGCAAAAACCCATGTCAAGTTCTTTGGAGAAGCCAACAGCCAAAGACTAGGAGTCAGAAGGCAGAGACTAATCATGATCTTCTGCCTTCGTCTGAGTTCTGCTATGGTATGGAGTCTTCAGATCAAGCAGCTATGGGTGCGCTGGCGTTGTCAATTTTGCCAAACACTACACCCAGTAGTGAAACGATGAAGGAGTATGTGCATCAATATTTGCGTTCTCTCATTGCACATGAAGTCGGGCACACTCTCGGTTTACGGCACAACTTTCATGGCAGCACGATGTTAGCGCCTAAAGAATTAAATAATACTGAAATCACGCACACCAAAGGTTTAGTGGGTTCGGTGATGGACTATTTACCTGTAAATATAGCACCACAGGGAGTACATCAAGGTGACTATTTCCCAGGAGTTATTGGGCCTTATGACGAATGGGCAATTGAGTATGGTTATAAAAGAAACCCATCAACAGCATTTGAGCCGATGATTCCAGAATCAGAAAAAAGTTTTTTAGAGCAGATTGCACTGGCGTCACCTCAACCAGAATTATCTTATGCAACTGATGAAGATATCTGGGACATCAATCCTTTAGCAAATGTCTGGGACATGAGTAGTGATGTGCTAGTTTATTCGCAGTGGCAAATGGATAATGCCCGTTTTATGTGGCAGCACCTTGACAAAGGTTATCTATGGAAAGGAGAAAGCTATAGTAACCTGCGCCTCAGATTTAATAGAGTACTTAAATATTATTTTCGGAACGCCGCCTTGCTTTCTAAATACATTGGTGGACAATCGTTTCGACGTCCCCATGCTAGTGATGATACTGCTTGGGCATTTGTACCAGTTTCACTTTTAAAACAACGTCAGGCATTGACTAAGTTGCAAGAGTATGTATTTGCTGAGGATGCTTTTAGTTTTTCACCAGAATTACTGAATCAACTGGCACCGTCGCGTTGGGAACACTGGGGTAGTTCTGCACCGAACAACCGCCTTGATTATCCAATTCACGATCGCATTCTCAGTTTCCAAAGTGCGATACTGCGATCGCTACTAGACAGCGATCGCCTCAATCGTTTACAAGATATAGAATTAAAAACTCTGCCTGGGCAAGCACTTTCCATTCCCGAACTGTTAGATACCCTGCAAACAGGCATTTGGACAGAAGTTTTCGCAACAGGAGAACCAAAGTCAATTTCTAGCATCCGCCGTTCATTGCAACGGGAATATCTGAATATTTTGCTAGAGATGATGTTAGGTAGGACTAATACACCTGAAGATGGTCGGACATTGGCTTGGTATAAATTGCGCCAACTGCAAAAAGCCATTGATGTCAGACTCAAACAACTTGGTGAACAGCCCATTGGCGGGGTTCCCCCGATTGATGATATTTACACCCTAGCCCACTTAGAAGCTTCTGGCGATCGCATTAGTAAAGCATTAAATGCCCAGTTACTCTCAAAGTAGAAATCCTGAGTCGGGAATTATACCAATTATATTTGAGGTTGCATAGAACAAGTGTAGGGGCAATTGTTTAGCTAATACCAATTTAATGTTTCCAATTTAAAAAATACTCAATTACTTCTTGTGGGGTGGGCGTGACGCTCACCCCACAAGATTGAATAATTTATTTATTGGAAATCCCTAACTCCCTACTCTCGCAAGATAACGTTGCAATAGACCAATGAACACTTCCGGTATTTCCAAATGAGGTAATATTCCTGAATCTGCGATCGCATAAAAATCTCCAATTGCCCTTGGATTTAAATTTGCTAAACGTCGTCCTAATTTGATGTTGGTAAATTCTGCCTTTTCTCCCCAAAAAATCACGGTGGGAATTGTCAGTTGTTGAATATATAAACTCAGATCAAAGTAAAGATCGCCCCGCAAAAATGCCAAGGCGGCAAATTTGGCATTAGGTTGTTGTGCAGAAGTTAAATAAGCCTCCACCATCTCTTGGGATACTCGTTGTGACTTAGCAAACAGAAAACTTTGTAAAAAATTTCGGACTGCAATTTCATTTTCAGCACCAAGGATGTAAATAAAATTGTCCAACAGAGGTGCATTGATCACTGAAAGGGGAAGTCTGCGTCCAGCACCCTCTCCAAAATCATCAAATCCAGAGGGGGAAACCAAAAACAGCGCTTTAAATAAATTGGGTTGAACAATAGCTAGGCGGATGGCAAAAGCGGCTGTGAGAGATGAGGCTACCACTGTTAGTGGCTGGCGACAAGTTTGGATGATAAACTCTGCGATCGTGCTGAGATAATCCCTAATTTGATAATCACGAACTGGATGAGCCGATTCTCCCCACCCGATTAAATCGGGGGCTAAAATGTGATAATTAGAGGCGAAAGCTGGGTAAACTTTAGACCATTCATAAGCAGACGCTCCACCACCAAAGTTATGCAGAAACATTAATGGGGGTGAATTTTCAGTGTCAGCAATTGCCCAAGGTGCATTTGTTTGGGTATAGTAAACCATTGCCCCCAAGGATGTATGGATGACTTTATGTCCAAAGCCAGGAGGTTGAAACTGAAGCATAAAATTAAAAAGTTTAGTTGAAGTAGGTTGGCGCAATTAAAGTTAACTGGCTAAGGCTGTCATTGGTCATTTGTCATTAGTAAAGGTTTTTAGCTTATTTACGTTTCGTAACATACTTGACTTTTTTCGCACCAACGTACTTAGTTGAATTTGCATAAAGTCAAATTAATTCATAATTCATTTTTGATTTTTGTCGGCATCTCCTGTAATTTGAATAAGTTGATGGAGGTTATCACCACTAATGTGATAAGCTTTGCCAAAACCAACTACAAAGCGACCTTCACTCGGAGTTAGCTGGAAAATCCGAAAGTCAGACAAGCCGCGCAAAACCTCGATAATTTGCCCAAAGCGGTCTTGAAATTGCCCAACAATTTGATTCCATTTGTCAGTTTCATGCTCTATCAAAGTTGCCGTACAATCAAAACTCAAACGACGACGGGCAAAAATCAGATTACTCTTAGCTTCATCCTCGATAAACAAGACACTAACATGAGGATTGGCATAGAGATTTTTGGTATGAGTCGAAAGACCACTGACGTAAATGTAGATATTTTTGGCATCATCCATTACCAATGGAGCATAACTAGCATGGGGTATTGCCTCTGCGCTGACGGTGCTAATGATTACACTCTCAAAGGCTTCAGGAAATTTCTCGTACTCAGTTTGAATGTTTTCAAGTTGACTCATAAGTAAATTACTGCTCGATTAGGAACACCTAAGAGCCTATAAAGTAAATATTAAGTAGGGTGTGTTACGGCTGTATAGGAATTTGAGGGTTGGAGAAAGTCTAATTTAGCCGTAACACACCATATTTTCAGATGCCGTACACAAGAGCGATAACGCACCCGATAATTTAAGGTTTACTTTATAAATGCTCTCTAATTAAGTATCCTAACGTGATTGAGCGATGTCTACGACCCATAGAATGCTCAAAAAATAAAGCGATCGCTCTTTAGTTAAGGGGAGCGATCGCTAATTTTGACACTCTGCGGTCTGAAGACACGCAGATTCTCTAAGACTCGCTTAAAAGGGATAGTCAAATATCCCCCTAGACGCTCAAAACAACTACCAGTAGGAAAGGTATTGCAATTACGCTTACTTAGGATTCAATTAATGCTTTCCGAGCTCATCACAAGCCTGTTAGGTACGCTCCATGTTTTCCCATTACTTGTTTACCCAGGGCTACAACTTGTGCAGGTACG
>NZ_JAIVFV010000077.1 GCF_020829445.1 Nostoc sp. CHAB 5836 | reverse complement strand
ATGGAAAAACTATTGAATACTTGGTGAATCATCAATCAAAAAAGTCGGCAGGTGAACTGACAATGGAAGCAGTGACAAGTTACTGGCTAATAGAAGCATTAGTGGGGAAGGTAAGTAAAGAGGAATTGTGTTTCCACTGCGTTGGCGCTTTTTCCCTCATTTATGAGTATCCGTGCGTAATTCGTACCCAAATTATCCACCCCTTAGAATCAGGCGACTAAATGCCTGGAGTCTTTGCTATGTAAGCACTTGAGCTAGTTAGGTATTAGAGTTCCTTCAAAAAATCTTTCAAGCCGCTAAAATAATCGTACTTACTACGACTATCTTCACTTTTTCGCATTTGAGCGATTTAGCTATTTTGGCGATTAGTCGCAATTGCTCCGATTTTTGGGAAAATCAGCGTAATAACAAAATCATACCAAGTTTATCCAAGATGTGAAGCCATGAGCTACGCGATCGCGCGATTAAAAAAATTAAAGCGGGGTAACATATCAGGGAGTGCATCTCACACCGCAAGAGAGCGAGAAACCCCAAACGCTGACCCCACTCAAAAAAATATTCGGTTCATCGGTAGTTTTGACCCAGAGGAACGACTAGAGGATTTAGTACTAGCCAAGATAGGGGACTCGGAGCAGAAGCGAAAGATTCGCACTGATGCGGTGTACTGCGTGGAGTTACTGTTGAGTGCATCGCCCAGTTATTTCCGTCCCGACTGCCCCACCCAAGCCGGTTACTATGAACCACAAAAGTTGGATGATTGGCTAGAAGCGACTCACCAGTGGTTAGCGGATGAATATGGCAATCGCATTGTCCGCGCCGAGTTGCATCTAGATGAAGCCACTCCCCATATTCACGCTTACTTTGTGCCGATTGATAATGAAGGGCAATTGCGCTGTAATCATTTCTTTGACGGGCGGCAGAAAATTTATGCGTTTCAAGATTCTTACTACGACACGATGCGGTTAATTGGGTTGGAGCGCGGTATTAAGGGAAGCAGAGCAAAGCACCAGGACATCAAGGATTTTTACCGCATTGTGGAAGAGGGGCGGGACTTAGAAGTTGATGAACTGAGTGTAGAACATCTTAAAGCCAAAGCTGCCGACCGAGACAGGGCGAATCAGCGTAAGCAAGAGATGGAAGCTACAGCCAAAGCTCTCTCACTTGAGAATGAACAATTACGGCGGCGGATAGAGCAATTGGAGCAAGATAATCAATCAATAAAAAAGCTTACCGAATGGTCAACTGATTTAGCTTTAAATGATATTGCTTGGGAGTTAGGGCTAAATTATGATCATGACCGATGGAGGGGTCACGGACACATCATTAATATAGATGGCTGTAAATTTAGCGACCTTGCTCCCGGTTCTTATTTTGAAGGTAATGATGCAATTGATTTGGTGAAACACGTTAATCAATGTAACCAAACAACTGCGATCGCGTGGCTGGGGGAGAGATTTGGTGAAGTCGGCGCACAACGTGCAGCTCAGGCTCATGCTCAAAAAGTTGCGGCTGACATTATCCAAACTCAACCAGCACCCCAATTTACCCCACCCGTTGAGGATAAAGCTAACTGGTCAGTCGTTGAACATTACCTAAAAGAGAAACGAGGCATACCTTCTGATTGCGTACAAATGTTACATAGCCAGGGGCTAGTTTATGCCGACTCAAAAGCAAATGTAGTGTTTGTGATGCGGGATTTGGAAGGGAATACCAAAGGGGCTTTCTTACAAGGTACAACCAATAAATTCTCTGGTTATGAGTTAAATACAGTTCGTCGTGATAGCTGGTTTTACTTGACTTTGGGGAAAAAGCCTAGTGATCAAACTAGCACTGCTGTACTGTCTGACTCTCCCATTGATGCCATTTCAGTAGCCATGCTGGAATATCACGTTAAAGGAATACCAGAAAACAGAACAGTTTACATGGCAGTAGATGACACTTCAAGTTTACCTGTTGAAAGATTACGTAATGTGACTCATGTACAGGTAGCTTTTAGTCAACCAACAGTGGCACAGGCTGTTAGACAACTACTGCCACACTCGACTCAACTCAAGTGCGAAACTGGGGATTGGAATACCCAGTTAATAAATTTCTCCCATCAATTGCAACAACGTTATTCACAACAAAACCACGAGGAATTAGAGCTATAGTTGCAAAAAAAGTCAAGCTACTCTAGTACCGATTTTTTCAGTACTTAAGTAGCTAGTAAAAAGTTTTAGCTATCAATAATATTGGGGTGAAAATTAGCTAAAACCTAATGAATAATCAGTTAATCAAGCAAGTATTTGGATTAATTAAGCTTAACAATAAGCTGATTGCTGTCGAGTCTCCATTGCAAGAGAGGATCAGCCTGCTCATCAATCTAGTTACTGAATGCCAACGCCTGGACATTAACTGTTACCTGTGGACGCTCTCAGATGATGCACTACACCAGTTATCCACTAATGAGGGGGGATTAAGTTTACAAAGTGTTAACCAGTATCAGGCGATGGCCAAAAGCAGGCGCGAACATTACTTTGAAATTCTGCGATTCTGGAAAACTATTGATTTACAAGGGATTCTCATATTAGAGGGCATATTCCCCTGGTTGGGGTCAGCTACCACTGACCCCGATTTCTTTCTGACTTCCGAGTGGATTAAGTCTGCCCTCATTAACCTGAAGCTATGCAATTGTAATGCTAACAAGACAGCGATTCTCTTAGGATCAAACGCCACTGTGTCATCTGACATTGCCCCCGAAGTTCCCACCATTGTGCAACAACTGCCAACTATCGAGGAAATAAGCAGTTACTTACCCCAAGTATTACCTAATTATAGTCATGGCGATATTCATGCGACTGCGATCGCCGGCTTGGGGATGTACTTGGCTGATATTGACTATGGAATCAAACAGGCGATCACAAATCATGAAATTACACCGGATGAGTTAGTAGAAAAACTGTCCGCTTACAAAATCGAACTGTTTAAGCGAATTTATAATATTCAATTCCTTCAGCCCCCAGCTACCCCTATCGGTGGTTTAGAACTGATGCAGCAAGCGTTTAAAACTTATAAGCGCCTTCTATCCACATTGGCTAAAGCCTATAATCTGCGCTTACCCAAGGGGGTTTTACTAATCGGCCCACCGGGAACAGGAAAATCTTACTCGGCTAAAGCAAGTTCTGCTCAGTTGGGATTGCCTTTAATTATTTTGGAGTGGGGGAGTTTCCGCAGTTACGGTAATTTGGCTGAATATAAGCTCAAGAATTTACTCGCACTGGTAGACCGAATAAACCGTGTAATCTTATACCTTGATGACTTTGATAAGGGATTCTCAGGAGATGATGATTTATCCAAACGCCTAGCTGGTATGCTTTTGACCTGGATGCAAGAACGTACTAGTGAGGTTTTAATTATCGCTTCGGCTAACAATATTCAATGGCTACCACCAGAGCTAACCAGAAGTGGACGCTTCGACGAGATTTTCAAGGTGGATCTACCAAATTACGGCGAACGGCACGAAATATTCAAGATTCACTTAGCCCGTTTCGATCCTCGTTTCCGTAATGGGGGCGATGGGTACAGCTCAGAAGAATGGAAAAGGTTACTCAAAGCCACGCAGCGATGTGTTGGTGCAGAGATTCAAGCCATTGTTGAACGTGCCGCCGTCTCTAGTTTCTGTCAAATGTTTGGCGACGATGTTTCTCCCCTGCAAGAACTGCCATCACTTGAGATTACATTGTCGGCATTGTTGGCTGCAAGGCAGAGTATGAATCCTCTCGCCATCCGCGAAGCTGACCGAGTTGAAAGTATGCGTAACATTGCGGCTTTGCAAGGTCAACCATCTAGCCCTATCGATTCATCTATATATAGTCTCGGCAATGTTGATATTTTTGGATGATCATGAAAACTTTAAAGATTAATTCCGAAAAGGATTTATACGTTGCTGCTTTCAAGTTACTGAACATACTAGGACCTGTTGCTGGAGTATCAATTATTATTGGCACTGTGGCGCTCGGTTACGTCCAAACTCGTCCCCAGGATTTACCAGTTACGCACATTCTTACGAAAGGCGATGGCGTTCCGCCCACCGTAGGTGATCGCACATTTAAGTTGGAAGTCGCTTCTACACCAGAGCAATTAGAGAAAGGGCTGAAATTTCGCTCATCCTTAAACGGCTCGTGCGGGATGTTATTCAACCTGGGCAGAGAAATTTACAATGTGCCTTTTTGGATGTACAAGGTAAATTTTCCATTAGACATCTTTTATCTTAAGGACAATGTGGTGACAACTGCGGTTTACAATGCCGAACCTTGTCACAAAATCCCCTGTCCCATCTACAAGGGGAAAGTTGCCGATCAAGTGCTAGAGCTTGTCCGTGGCGCTGCCAATATCAAGGTTGGTGATCGGCTTAACATCCAACCGTTATCAGTTTTGCCTAAGAATAATATCGGTATTGATAGCGGCAATTCTTTGAAAACCAAAAATGAGCGCTAGTAATTCGCTTTCCCCAAAATTGCACTTGTGGAGGTCGGCGCTTGTGCAGGGGAGCTGAGGGAGAGATTTGTACAAGTTCTTTCCCCCCTGCCCAAGAGCTTGCCACCACGCAAAGTTTGTGTGGCGAAGCACTGGTAATTGTATAACGTATTTTTGAAAAATCAAGAAACTATAGTACTGAAAAAAACAGTACCTAAATAGCTTCATCTGTTGAATCAAATATGGCAATCTATTTATGGGAAGAATATGGACATACTGGGAATTTGATCACCCTTTGGGTAGCATGGTGCGGGTAATCTCTACCCCATTAGGGCTAGAGATATTTGCTGAAGATGTATTTAAGATTATTGCACCGGAATTAAATAATGAAAAAATCGTGCCTCTGCATATCCAAAATCGAGAACGTCATGTGGTTATTGATGAGCAAATAACAATAGTAAAAACTTTAAATTCGGGAGACATCTATAATTTAAAAAGCAGAGTAAAAGAACAAATAATTAATAATTTTACGCAATGGATAAGGAGTAACATCTTGCCGATATTTCACCAAAGTTTTTTAAAAAATTGATAAATAATCTGAAATATGAGTCCAATAAAAATGACACAAGCTATCAATAATAACCAAAATAAAAATCTTAAGAGGAAAGCTGATATCTCGGCGATTGAAGCAGCAGAAGAAATCAAGCTAAATGATTTAACACCAGAGCAGCAGTTAGAATTAGAGAAACTAAAATTAGACCTAGATATAGCCTCAGATGCAGATAAAGAGGCAGAAAAAATTAATCAAAAAGCAGAAGAGATAACTAAAACTCCCCCAAGAAGACTAGTAATAGTAGACGGGGGCAAAGGTGGAGTTGGTAAATCGATGTGGACGAGAGGATTTCTACAAACTTGTATAGATGAGAAAAGAAGAATTGTGGCAGTAGATGCAGATAATTCTAATCCAGATTTGTTGAGATATTATGGTGAAGATGGTGAGCATTGTCAAATACAGCAGTTAAATATTTTTAAAGATGGAAGTATAGATAGATTTTTTGATCAGGTAAAGAGAATGATGGAGCCAGAGCCAGATACATATAATCAACTCCCCCCACCAGAATCGCTGTTTTTATTAGAATTGCCACCCCAATCGAGACAAATATTTAAAAGATTTATAGAACAAGAGTTCTTGGAAACAGCCGCCAATGATTATGACATTAGAGTAACAATGGTCGTGGTAATTAGTCGAGTATCAGATTCGGTAAAGCAATTAATAGATTTATACAGCTTTTGCGGAGATAAAGTAGATTATATAGTCGTTAGAAATTTATTTTATGGTGAGGAGGAAGAATTTTCTAGATATAGCAATTCATCAATAGTTCAAAAGATAAAGCAAGAGCTATTAGAAGCAGGAATCCCTTTATTTGATATTACAATGCCGGATTTACTTGAATATGCCTATGATTATTTAGATGAAAAGTCACTAACTTTTTCTGAAGGAATAAAGCAAAAAGAACTACCAGGAGTGAAAATGCGGGTGAAAAGTTGGCTAAAAACTTTTAAACAGCAAATTTATCTAGTTAAACATCTCTTAGGGCTGGAGAGTATAAATGTTGAAATCTTCTAAAAGAATGGTAATGACTGTAGGTGACTCTCGTGTAGGTAAGTCTACAGTTATTAAACTGTTGCTGGAAATTTATCAAATTCAAGGTAAAAGATTGAAAGTTTATGACCATGATAATCGTGACAGACTTTTGGCTTACAAAGATTTAGTGTGTATTGAAAAGATAGATTTTTTCAATAAACAAACGGACAGGATGTTTATTGATCTGGTAGCTGATAATATAGATATCATTTTAGTGGATATGCCGGGGCAGCACATAGACAAAATTTGTCAGTATATTGTTGGGTCTGAACTATTAGAAGCTTTAGCTGAATATGGATGGAAGCTAACGTTTATGCAACCTATATCAGTTTTGCAAACCGTCGTCAAGGCAAACTTGCACCATCAATTCGTGCTAACCGTCAACTCGAACTTAGGATAGTTTCTGAACTGTGTAAAATCTATCCGACAGCACAAATCAGATACGAATACATTCGAGCAGATGTAGACTTAACCAGTGGACGCAAAAAAGCTCGTTCTGGTTTTGGTTTTTCTGCCGTGATGGTTGGTCAGAAGTGGATGTTGCAGCAGTTAGAACAATTTGCGCCAGTGGTCACAATTCAAGGCTATCAAACATCAAATACTCGTAAATACCTTGGACTAGAAAAGAACAAAACAGATAAATTTGCGCCTGAGTTCAATACTCATGCTGTTGATGGTGTGGCAATTGCCGCTAGTCATTTTGTTCAATACCGCAAATATCATACAGTGCGGGAAGATGGGGGAAACTGGTTTGGTAGCGTGGTCATTACACCTGCTATTTTCAAAGTAATTCGTCGTCCTCCATACAGCCGTCGCCAATTACATTTAATAGTTCCCGCCAAGGGTGGGGTTCGTCGTAAGTATGGCGGATCTACAACTCAGCACGGATTTCGTAAAGGGGATTTGGTTAACTCCCCCAAAGGGGTTGGCTATGTGTCCGGTGACACCGAAAAACAGATATCTGTCAGCGATGCTAATTGGAAACGATTAGGGCAAATATCGTCTAGCAAAATTCAATTAATTCGGCGTTCAACGGGGTTAATTATTGCTTGCTAGATTTCATGTAAAGCCGTCCTCTGCAACGCTTTAGGACGGGGTTTCCACCCATTTTTCTGATGACACTACAAGACACATTACAAGGCTACTCCCCATCAGAACAAAAACGCATAGTTGAAGGGGCATATCAACTAGGAATTACGCCAGACGATCCAACGTTTAGGATGATGGCGACACTGGGTCGATACGAAGAAACAATGATAGACCTCCAGGCAAGAATGGAGGCAATGATAGAAGCGTGGGCAGCACTGATAGACCAAAAACTGGAAAAGACAAGTAAAGAAGCCGAGTCAATGCACTATACGGTTGTCTCCAGTGCTGTGCGTGATGAAATAAAAAAAATTAAGCCGAATGGCACGGCAGGCATGAAAGTGCAGTCCGGCTGGGGATTGGGAACAGTATCTCTTGTGTGTGGATTAGTAGCGGCTGGCAGTACCTTGTTGGGTTCCTTGACAACGTGGAATGTTGTTTCAAACTTAGGAACAAATCAGTCAGTAGTAGTCTCACGTAACGAGATCAAGATTCTCCAATGGGCAAAATCCCAAGAGGGTAAACAGATGTATCAAATAATCTTGAAGAATCAAGCAGCAATTGAAGCCTGTCAAACACAGCAGAGTAAAACCCAAGGCTATTGTTTAATTCAAGTAGGTAATAGGTAAGTAGCTAACCTACCTGAAGGTAATCTTGTTCGATGTACCCAAGTTTACTAGCTTCAATCAGAGCATTGACGCGATCGCTGACATCCAACTTAGCAAAAATCTTGTTAACATGTCCTTTGACGGTACTTTCACTAATAAATAACTGCTCGGCAATAAGCTTATTAGAAAAACCGACTGCCATCAAAGAAACAATTTGGATTTCAGTATTAGTGAGATTATCTTGATAAGTCTTACCCTTGATTTTCTGTTGGTGACAAAAATTCCGTCGGCTGATATAAGGGTCAAAAAAACACTGATGGTCAGAAAAAGTTGTTTTAATGGCTTCTAACAAAAGAGGAATATTATTCTTCTTGAGAAGGTAAGAATCAGCACCGGCATTTAAAGCTGATTGAACAGTGCCTTGAGAAGAATGGGAAGAAAGAACAACAACTTTAGTGTTGCTATTGAGTTTGACCTCTTTAATCACTTCTAGCCCAGATATGTCGGGTAAACCAATATCCACCAAAATGACATCGGGATTTAATTCCTTAACTAAACTAATCCCTTCAATACCAGTACGAGCAACGCCGACCATTTCCATATCTGGTTGTTGATTGATAGCAGTAGTGATCCCCAACCTAATGAGTTCTTCATCCTCAATGAGCGCTAATCGAATCATAGATCACTTCGATTATAAGATAACTCAATATTTATAACATAGTTATTGGTGTTAAGTCTTTTACTTTTTGTATATGTCAGATAAAATAGAAGTAAGTAAGAAAAAGTCTTTCCAGATAAATGAAATCAAGTTTAGTACTAAAGCTTGATGGGATAATTTTTATTTATAACTAAAATAAAAATATTCTCAAATTTTATATAAAATTTATTCATAAAAGTAGTCAAAATAACCATCTGTCGTTGGAAACATAGTTATGCAACAAGAAGTTTTAAGCATATTAGGTTTGTTACACGATGTTTCAAACAACTATCAAGGAGCATCGTTAGTTTTGAATCAGATAATTGATGGTGCTTATGGACAGTCTTTAGAAGATATCAAACCGTTGCTGATAGCTTTACAACAAACGAATGAGCGAGGGGTGAGTTTGATTCAATCTAAAAGAACTGCTTTTTTTGAACTAAATCCAGTGACAGTGGAGCAGTTTGATATGTTAAGTTTTTTACAAAATAATTATTCTCGATTCAAGCCAATAGCGCAGTATCATTCCTTGAATCTTCACTATGAAACACAAGTAACATACAAGCATGGAACGCAAGTACGGGGTGATAGCATAAGTATTGACAGAATGCTGTGTAATCTGGTGACAAATGCTATTAAGTACACTCTTACCGGAGATATCTTTTTAAGGCTGCTCAATCAAGAAGATGATTTAATTGTTGAGATTGAAGATACCGGCTGTGGGATTGCCGCCGAACAAATTTCCAATATATTTATCCCATTATGGCGAGCGCCAAATAGCAATTTATTACATCAATCGGGGATGGGACTAGGACTGTACATCGCCTTATGTGTGGCTCATGCTCATGGTTTGAGGATAAGCGTAAACTCGGTAGTTAGGCAAGGAACTAAATTCACTATTGTATTTCCTTACAAAGATGACGGGATATATGGGGTTGATGGTAGGATGTGCCTCAAATAACAGAGGTGAGTTGATGCGTTACTTGTATGACGTGAAACTTTGGGACAGGATTGAAACAGGAGTGGAATTTCTAATTTTTGTGGCCTTGATGATAGCGGCAATCATCAAACTGGGGCACAACGATTTTCTACAAGCATTGTTTTACATAGTATTAGCTGTGATCATCTCACCCTGGTCACAATTCGAGCGGGTGACAAAGCGATATGTTTTAGTAAGTGCGTACATTCTTGGGTTGTTTGTCGGGTATTTTAGTTAGTCTAACTCTGGGCCGTCAGGAGAACGCTCGTTTTGCTGTTGCTGTTGCTGTTGCTGTTGCTGTTGCTGTTGCTGTTGCTGTTGCTGTTGCTGTTGCTGTTGCTGTTGCTGTCTAATATCAAAGTTGATCAGCTTTTGTGTTTCTTGTGGTGAAAGGTGATTGTGTATTACTTTGTATTCTTCCTTAGCATCTACTTTATAAGCACTAAAAGCCGATTGATTATCACTTTTGCGCCAAACAGTCAGACGCTGCATACCTTCTCTCATCAACAAATTTAATCGATAAGCCATGCCTTCATAGACCCGACCGCCAACAGTATCTTGTCCCTTTGTAACGATAATATTCATTAGTGCAGGGATGAGAGACTTTTTAACAACCTCATTATTTTCAGTCTCCTTTGGTGATGGTTTTTGATGCTCAACTAAAGGTAACTTGCGCCCAAGAGACTGTAATATCTGGTCTTTGAACGTCTTTTTCCTTTCATTAACTAAATTTTCTACTCTGGAACTATTGTCTTCTATGGTGTCAGCTTGACCCAAACCAAATTTCTGGGCGTACTGTTGGTGGTATTTTTCCTTAAGGGATTGCCTATATTCTTCAGTACTTTGAGCATTTTGGGACACAGATAAAGTATTTCTCACCTCACCAATAATATTTTCACGCTGTGTGGGGTCTAGTGCGGGAGTTATTGACGGTGAGGGTGAGTATTTCTCCATCATCAGTGCCAGTCTATAGGCCATCTGGTTGTCAGAAAAGCCACTGCTGCGGTTGATGATAGTGATGGTTTCGGCCACTGAGCTAGACTGCATAGGTATTACAATTCTAATTCCTGTGAATTAGTAGTACGTTGTTGTGGAGTGTGAGATTTTTGGGAATGTACTTCAACCTTGGGAGAGTAAGTATCGTTAATCATCTGGTTACGAGTATTCATCAAGTCTTGAACAATGTCACTTAAGGGAGGAAGTGAGATATTCGTTTGCCCTTTGTTGTGCTGCACGACTTGACTTTGAAGGAGAATTTTTTGGTAAAGTTCACGTTGCTCCCCAATAGTCAGCTTGCCAGTTTTTGAAAGTTTTTCCCGTAAAGGATTGTTGTACTGATTGGCAACACTGTCTAAATTACGGGTAATTTCGGGATGAACGGGCAAGTCGATGTCACGGGTGTCTGTCGGGTTGCCTTCATAAGATTGATAATTAATACGCAGTTTTTGAGCCAATAGTCTTAACTTCTCCAAATCAGCTTCAGTGATAGCCAAAGCTTTGACTTGGTGAGTCATTCCAGTTTCAGTACGTTCAAATTCAAAACGAACAGCCTCCCTAGTAGTACCATTATGTTCGGTTTTGAGTAGTTGCAGAGTAGATGTAGCGTCAGTGCTTTGCTGGAAAAGAATGCGGTAATTACCCAAAGTTAAGTCGTCTTGCCCAAAATTAGTGATAGTTTGGGTCAGGATTTTTAATACCTCTTTTTCTTTGAAACTTTCTAAAATGTTATGTGTACCTTTAGGGGAGAGCGAGGAAAGAGTAGATGCAATTTGGCGCGGGTCTTCATCGACGTCAGGTAGTTGTTTCCCGGCTTGAAGGTAATCTGCAATCAACAAAAACTCTTGTCTTTCAATAGGCAGGATGTTGATTTGCTGTTTTGATTTATTAGGAGTATTGGAATTATCTTTCTCATTTATAAAGACAAGCTTAATATTGCCTACGTGTCCCCATTTATCTGCCTGAAAAGACATTAACTCTACATCATCATGACGACGAGAGATACTGTATTTATCAGCACCATGATTCTTAATTACAAAAGCATCAGTATGGTAAATTTTGCCACTGGTCTGCTGTTGTTCATCTTTGCCCTCAACACCATATTTTTTTAACAAAGTATAAGCAGCAAAGGCTATTTGTTTATTCTCACTAGCTTCTAGGCGCTTTCTAAAAAAATTAGACTCATAAAGCGTAACATTTTCTTTTTTAGCCCAGGAACTAATGCTTTTTGTGTTTTGTGGAATTACAGGTGGTTCAGTTGCTTGGGCTGGCTCAGGGGCAACATCTACATGAATAATGTCTGAATCATTAACTTTTATATCTATAATTTGTGAACTAGGGTCAATAGGTGATTTAGCACGACTTTTTTTAAATACACCAATGTTTGGTCCTAATTCGGGATCATCTGTCACAGTAGAGTCTCCTTTTTGTTGAGCAATTGTTTTGACTGTGCCATCTTTGAGTTTGATAGTAAAACGTAAACTATCAAGTTGATTTTGATGCCATGACTCTAGAGATATAGCCCCGGCAGATAGCTTTCCAAAACTTTCTCCTCCCTGTGCCACTATAAAATCATCTACACCCTTATCCGGCCCTGGCAGCGTTACTACTTTAACGACAGCACCAAATTCTTGTAATAAGCTTCCTGTCTTCCAAATATCTCTTTGGATATTGAGCTTAGTTTCAGGTAAGGATTCATAATCAAAGCAGATTTTGATTTCTCTACTAGGAGTAGCGAAAATAGCTAACTCATCAGCTAGATAAGAATCACCAATTTTCTGACCCCATTCATTTTTAGGTGAGCGATAGCCGGAGGAAATTCCCGGTAGCCCGATGGCTGCGTGACCATGTGATAGTAGGCTAGCCGCTTTCTTCGCCCCCTCGGTAATAACGAGTGGGATATTGTGCTTCCACACGCAATACCAAAATCCAGAGGTGCGATCGCTATCGGTTGGGTCTATACCTGCCCTTTGATAAACTTTATTAGCAATCTCATCTGGTACATCCAGCAAGAAAATACTCAATTGAGTTTTAGGCGGATGTTCATACTTGATGAACTTACCCTCAATTATCTGAGAGTCCTGACCTCTTTTTGGTCTTGGGCGGTCTGGCTTGTAGCATCCCCAATCTTTACACGGAGCAGTCTCTCCAGGGGTTAAGTCTTCAAATTTTCGTGGATCTACTCCCGCATTACACCACCAGCCATCGGTAGAATCTAGGTAGGAATATGTTTTTAATATCTCACCAGATAGCCTGCCTGTATTTGTGCGCGGTAGGCTTTCGCTTGTCATTAAACGATCCCAAGCTGAATGTGAACCTCTTGCCTGGCTAAAGTGAAGACTTTCAAAGTTCATCCGAGCAATATCTGGCGCGATCGCACTGTCTACTACTAGTTCGTGCCAATGTTGTGGATCAATATGTTCTGGGTGAGCGGGGATATCTTGAGTATTTTGTGGCTCAAGTTTTTCACTACTGATTGGGATTTTCTGGCCGCTAATCAACTCTACTGTTAAATGCTCATCGCCAATTTCATGAGAATTAATCACTTCACTCTGCTTATAGTCTTCATGAATGTCATTCGTTTGCACAACATCTTCTAAAATGGAGGAATTATCTACAATCCCCGTAAATGATATATCTTTGATTTCACCTGCATCTGTGACGTAATCATTTCTGTTTGTAAAATACTGATATTCCCGAGTATTATTGCTTTCAACTTGTATATTTAAAAAGTCAACGACTGTACCTGAAGGAGGAAGGTTTTTGGGAAAATTCGGGTTGGGTAAAACTGGAGGTAAATCAGGATCAGGAGGAAAATTCGGTGGTGTTATATCATTACTACCGGGGAGAAGTTTAGGCAATAAATATGCCATCATGTCTTCTACTTGTTCTATTTGCTCATCTGTTACACCTTCAAAGTTACCTTTAGACCATTTCCAACCACCATCCTCATCAGGAGTAAGAAAATAAGTTTCTTCTCCTATTTCAATTCGACATTTTAAATCAATAGCTGATTCGATTGATTTATAAATAAACTCTCCTAAAGGATAAATAAAAGCTCTAATAAAATGCTGACTAGCTCTAGCGTAAGCGGAAGTGAGTTGTAGATGTCGTTCATCAAACATATTTATTAGGGTGTGGCTCTTGTGGATGTAGTAAAAATAATTCGTAATGACGCTCCTGCGGACGCTCGTTCCTCTCTACCGCAACGCTTTCGCTACCGCTACGTCCCTTGGGCGTCTCGTAGAGAAGACAGTAATTCGGAAATGCAAGTTTTGTATTAGCGAAGCGTTAGCGAGTCCGCGAGCGTCTGGGGATTTAAACCCCGATTGCATTACTTACGTGATTTTTGAAGCGGGGGACTTAAAATAATTCGTAATTCGTAATTCGTAATTACGAATTATTTTAACAAAGTTTGGGGGTTTAAGTCCCCTGCAACTATCAAGCAGCGCGAATTGAAGCCTAAATCTAAATAAGAGTCACTTTCACGGAAAAAGCGTTAGCGACTGTGCGTAGCGTCATGGGCGAAAAAGCGAATTATTTTAATCAGCCACACTATTGTCTAACCACAACATTTGCAGAATCGTCTTTGCAAATATTTGTTATGAACAGGGTTGTCGATAATGAGAGAACAAGATTGACGCAGAACCTCATATTGTTGCCAGTTAGCTCCCAAGCATTTGATATCGATGAGCTTACCTTGGGGTGTAACGCGATTAAAAATAATATGAATATAAATATTGCTAGGTTGAATATCTAAAAAACAGATATACTGCAAATCATGCCAGCCGATACCGTGAATATATTGGTCAATAATTTTCAGGCAAGATTCTTGATTGAGTTGAATATAAATGTTTTTTAAGCTGATGAGAGTATATATGCCCAAATTCCTCAGCTTTCGTCTAGTTTCAGATAAAGTCTTAAACTCCTGAATAATTTGAAGGGGAGGCAGACTAATATCAATCAAACTACCATTTGCTAAAATCTTTTCGGGAAATAGTGTTTGAATTAGTTCAAAATTATTAATTTTCGATTCTTCAATAGTCATTTTCATAACAATCAAATTCCACTGTCAGATTTGTTTTGATTAATCATGCTGCCGACTTCTTTGAATGTTAGTCCAGAATTATTAGAAACAGCTTGAGGATTGTCGGGAATGGGGAAGCGTGACTCAACTTGCTTAACTCGCAAAGCTAAATCTTCCTGAGAGGGAAACTTCTGTGTACTCTTCCTAGCTAGTAAAGTGACAATCCTTGCCCATTTAAGTTGATTATATTTCTCAATATTTTGGAGTGATTCATTAATTTTGATAGTTTTGAGCAAAGGAACAGACCCCTCCTTCTTATTGGCATAAGCCGGATTAATAAAAACACATTTCCCAGCAATTAGTTTGAGAAATTGGGACGATTCAAAAAGCTTTCTAGTTTTTTCTTGATCACTAATACTAGTGCTATTATTTTTACTACCAGTAGAACGGCTTTTTTGCTTATACTTAATTTCTTCATCACCTAAGAAGCTGGAGAATAATTGCGCCGACTCGTTCTCACCAGGATTGAATATGAACTTAGTGCTGCAAGCGCCAAGGATAGCCTTAGCAATATCTTTACCGTAGTTCTTCTCAAGCTGCCCCATATTTTGGAAGCCAATAATACCGCAGAAGCCCTCGGAGCGTGATTCGTTGAGCCATCTATACAGGTCAGGTAAGTAAATAGACGGTAATTCATCCAGTGCAACGATGAGTGGATCTTTCCGTTTAGAAGCAATATTTCGGGCGATGGTCATGTGTAAAATGCTGGTCATGAGAGGCCCTACTGCATCCCGGCGTTCTCTGTCCAACCCGAAAATAATCATCTGCTTTCCTTTAATTTCCAAAGGTAAAGTTGTCTTGCCGATGAAGCATCCTAATGTGTTTTTCGCCATGAATCGGGTAAACATAATACTGGCAGTTGCAACAATGCCGGCGACGGTTTTTTCAGACGCGGCAGAACTAAACAATTGACCAAAGGCAATTTTCACCCAAGGGTTAAGGGAAGCAGCCATCAGGCGCTTGACCATTTGCTCACTAGAGAGTATTGCAGCACAAGTCATCACATCGGCGTAATCGCCAAATTCTTTAGCTAACATCAGAATTGCCTGAGTCAACTGATCCCCCGAAGGGCCAAAGAACCCATCTTCAGTTGAATTGCCCAGAAGTCGGAAATTCTTATTGATAACAGTGGAAATTTGTCGGGACGATTCGGCATCACTACTATCCCGGAGAAAATCTAAAGGATTGCAGACTTCAGATTCAGGGAATCCCGGTGCAAAGATGTGAACATCATAGCCCTTGTATTTGGCATAGGCAGCAACTTTCGCTTGAGAAGGATACTTAAAGTCATAAACTATACATGGGAAACCCTGATCAATAGCCGAGTAAATCATGGGGTTGATGGCACTGAATGTTTTGCCAGAGCCGGGAGCGCCGATGACTGCCGTACCTCGTTGTACATCAGGGATATAGAAAGTAGTGCCACCACCTTTTTCCTGATGCTTACCAATGTAAAGTGCCGCACTATCACATTGGGGATTGGCGATTTGCAAGATGGCTAATTTCAGAGCAGTAGCAGTTTCTTTAGCTCCACCCCAATAAGAGGTAGCAATTTTCTTCTTGTTAGAGTCGCCAAAAAATACCCTCATCAAAATATAAGCGCCAAGCAAGGATAAAACTGTTAGTCCATTGGGAGTGAATAATTGATGAGTATACTTGCCAATTGCATGATCAGGATTTTGTAATTGCTCGAAGCGAAATCCTTGATTGATAGCACTATTTGTTGTGAAAGATTTGCTCATATTTAAGGTAGAGAATTTGGCTTACCAAGAACGATAGGGTCTTTCTCTCGGTACTCAATAAAAGGCACAGGCCCAATGAAGTAGGGACTGCAAGTGCGACCAATGAAGGGTATAGTTTTGCAGATGCGGAAAAACATAGCAGTCTCGACAGAACCACTTGCTTCATCAATATTCCAAACTACTTGCTTAAAACTAGAGCCAAAGGGGTTCCTGCCAGTAGGCTCTTGACCACCATTAAGAGCTTTTAAAATGCCAAATCCACCATTAACTTTCTGAAACTTCCCGGACATCCACTGTGTACCAGTAGTCTTGCCAATACCGGACATTTCCGCATGAGCGCAGTTAGTTTGGAAGCAAGGAACGTTAAAACCATCTTGATAGCTACCAGAAATAGAGCGAGTACGGTTAGCCTCAATATCTCGTAATGGCAGATCCAATGAAGCAATAAATGAAAGGTCAAGTGTTCGTAGTCCTGGTAGGTTATCCCAAGTTAGGGTGGATAGTCCAGGCACACCAATAATTTTCGAGTCTTGCCAATTAGCAAACCGATTGATTGATGTGTTCTGGATGTTAGGGATGGATGTAAGCGGATAATTTCTTAAGTTAATTCCTCGCGCAAGTTGAATATTACGTAGTCGAGGAACACGGCTAAGGTTGCTGATTCTGCCACCATTAATCCCAAATCTACGGGCAAAATCACGGATGGGGGGAACACTAATAACACTTCTATTACCCAAGGCGGGAACTGCTTTAACTAAATTGGGTAAAGTTTGCCACCCTGCTAGCTGGAAATCATTTAGTCTCAGCCGACTTAAATTGATTTCTTGTACTGAGGCTATGGTTGAGAGATTCAAATTCTCTATTGCTAATTGGGGGGTTTCAAAATCACCCAGTTCCATAAACTCGCTAATGCTTTGTCCTGCCGTCCAGGTTCTAGTTTCTGTACCTCTAACGCCAGGGTAAGTTACGTGGCCACTCTCAGAAATAATCATGTCAGTGAATTTGATGCGTGACCAATCAGGGATAAAACCGTTTGCGGAATTAATGAAAGGAACTTGTGCAGAGGCTTTGGGCAAGATTACTCCAATTGCTTGATTGAGTAGCCCGTACTTGATAAAACTATGAATCAATAAGCTACCTACTAAACTAAAAAAGATTAAGTAACGTAAGGCGTTATCATTGAGGCGAAAAGATGATTTCATCAGCCATTACCTTGTGTTAAATTATCAGAACTATTACTCAAAGCAATTAATTTGTTAACTAAGTCTTGAGAGACAGAAGCCTTATTAGCAGCAGTAGAAATGTCATCCCCTGCTTGTAAATAACCGATTAACTTTTGCAAGCGTTGGTGTAGTTCATCTTGCTGATTCATCCATCCACTTTTAATAGCAGCAACAATACCGCCTCGAATTTGGTTAATTGTTTGCTGTGTTTTAACTAATGATTGCAATTCAGGTTTCGGGGCTGTTTGTTCTCGTGCCACATCAAGAAGGATCGTCACCTGACTATATTTAGGAGTGCCATTACTTGTTGCTAGTCGAAAACTGTAAGTCTTGCGTTCACCAGAGGATGACTGCGTAACTACTGTTAACAAAGTGGTAGATGTTTGCGGTATTCCGGGAATGTTTACTCTCTTGATCCGCCGCAGATGAATCAGCCCAGCGCCTCCTTTAGAGCAATTCTGATCCAATCCTTCTAAGCAACCATCTGTGTCAAGCAGGATTTGCGATGGGTCGTCTAACCAGACTTTTTTGATAGTTTCGCCAATTTCATAGAAAGAAATTGCTACCCCGTGACCATTCCAAACGTTGATAGTTTGTAAAATTGCACCTTGACCACTAGCTTGAGTTTGTTTGATGGTGCGAACGACTGGTGCGGCAATTGTGGATAGTGGAGTCACCGCGAGAGCCAACGCTAGAGTGCCGCTTGTAACTGTGTTAATTATGCTTTTCATCAGATTCCTCGCCCCGTGGAAACCCCTTCCTTCAGGTATGGGGGTAAGGTTTCTGACGGCAACTCTAGGGAACGATTGACATTAAAAGTGACTTTGGTTCCTTGTGGAATAAACCAAGCGTTCGGGCGAGAGAGAATTTCTTGAGTAGCACGTTGATTACGTTGGCTGATGTTTTGGCTAACTTGACCAAAAAAACCTGACATTAACGCACCAGTGAGATTGCGCTGATTGCCACTACTACGTCTACGAATCCTACCTGTAAATTCATCCTCAATTTCTTCTTCATTATCTGGTTGGTTCATAATCTCCCCAACCTTCCCCAACGCAGACACAGCACCGCTAAACAAGTCATTTCGTGCAATCTCGCCACCCCTGTCTTGAAATCTCCGAGCCAAGAGGGGTCTACCACCTTCCCCAGTCACGGAAATCGCACCCGCAGAAATCGGATATTCTGTATTATCTTTGATGATCGCTCTGACCGACGCGATAGCATAACTGCCCCCATCAACCGAAGCTAACTCGACTGCCAATAAAGTACCCGAAGGGATTGCCACTTGCCCATAGTTATCGTGTAAATCCTGAGTCAGTCTAGCAATAGACTTAGTGTTATTAGGGGTTGGTGTTTGTGTCTGCCCTGAATTATTAACTGTATCTTGAACTAATGGGGTAACAATCACACCAGTAGCAAATGAACCAACTGTCAAATAACGAGTTTGTTTCCCTTGGAGAATTTGGCTTTCTTGAGGTAAATAATTGTTAGCTAAAGTAATCTTGTTAACTTTAGAAGCCGCTTGCCACCTGGGGCGGATCTTTTCAATCGAGTCGCTTGAGTTTTGCGGCGTGGATGGCACGGCCTTTTGAGTCTGAGAGACTTTTACTTGTGCTGGTTGTTCTTTTTGGTCAATGTTAATTTTGTTCAGTTCATCCGCTTGATCGGATAGAGCCAGTTTTGCACGGGCATCGCCATCGCCATCGCCATCATTACTTTGTTGGGTTTCTTCAGTAGTGGGTATTTGCGTTTTCAGAGCAATCTTTGGTGCTGGTGCGGGATTGAAAACACCATTGAGCATCAAAAATATAGCTAAAAATCCAACTCCAAAAGGGACAGCAATTATTGCTAGTCTTGACCAAGGAGAAGTGACAAATGTGTGCTTAGTCGCTACTAATAAACTTTCCGGTTCTGGTGCTTTATCACCATTAGTTTTATTAGCATCATCTATTTGCAGCAAATCCTCTAAAGTCGATACAGTCCCATTTTTATTATTCTCTTCATTCATTTTCTTTTGCCCAAATTTAAATCGACAATTTCGGTAATTTCTAATCCGGCTCTCCGGGCGGCATAGATTTTCTTAGCTAATTCGCTAGTATTAGCTGGGATATACTCTGGATTAGAAATTGATGAAAGTGTAATGGTTTTATTAAAAGTAATCCCTTTGCCTGAATTATCACTACGTTCAAAAGTTACGAGCGTACCAATAAAATCTATTTCCCATTTTCCATCTCTGAGTTGCCGTGACTGTGAAATAAATCTAGGAATTAAAGATACTTGTGTATCACCATTGAATATGCTCGTGGGAGTAATTGAGGCTAATTTTTTCAGAAATGCGGCTCTAAATCCTCCATTTTCACTCAAAGCAAATGCAGCATCATAAGCTTTACTTGTAACTCGGCTATTAGATTTATTATTAATTTTACCTACTTCTACTCCAGTGTCTTGCTTAGTTATCGGCTCACCTTTTTCATTGAAAGCTTGTACTATCCCATCCCAATTAAACATCTTAATGAAGGTATCAGATACAAATTTTTTAATTACTTCATCAGACCGTTGTTTTGGGTCTACTACTCTAGCGGCAATTGTCTCTCCTGATGAGAGTTGTACTAATGCCAATTGTTTTTTGTTTAAAACACTAATCGCTCCATAATTTAGAAATTGTAATAACAGAGAAAGCGCAGCCATTGAAAACCCAGCTAGAGAAATTATCCCAACTCTTGTTGTCACATATTTGTTGTACCTAAGTAATTGTAATGGTTCTCTAGCTTGAGTTTTCTTTTTTTGATTCAGCATAGGTTTTATGAAAAGAAGTGAGGTTTAAAACCTCGCCCATTGTGGGCGAAAGAATCATTGTTTCCCAAGGTAGGTAGAAACCCCACCCGCAAGTGGCGTGGCTGTCTAAAATGTTTGAATTTTGAATTTTGAATTTTGAATTGATTCATTTAGCTAATTTCCCGACTAAACTACCACCTTTAGTAGCAACACCTTTAGCAACCTCAATGGCAATACCACTGTAAGTTTCAGCAGCTTTATTAATTTGAGCTAAAACAGAAATGCCGCCACCAGCCGCTAAACCTGTAGCTAAGAATGGCGCAATTATACCAATTGTAAATAGGAAGAACATCGGTTGATAAGTTTTAGAATCAGCGACTAATTGCCCGGCGAAACCAACAATGATATTGAAGCAGAGCTTGCCAAAACCTACACTGAAATATCCGACTAACCAACTGTAAATTGATTTAGCTCCGTAAGGTAGCAGAGAGCCACCAACAGCTACAGGCCCCAGCAGTGCTGTTACGAGCATAGTCAGTTCAATTCCCCATTGATAAGCCCCATTCATCCCGACTAGAATTATCGTAACTATGTCAGTAACAGCAGACCCAACAAAAGCATTAATGGGAGATAAAATTAAATCAATTCCATTTGCTTGACCATCTTTCACATCATTAAAAGCATCGATAGCGCCATCAACCGCATCTATGAACCAATCAAAAACTCCATCATGTTTTTGAAATTTATCTGGATATTTTTTGGTTAAATCTTCTCTAGCTTGATCCAAACAGCTGATTTGTTCTTGTTGACTTAAAGATGAATTTCTACATTGATTTACAGCAATACCAATAGCGCTACGTGCTGCTTCAGTTCCCAATGCACTTTCATACGCTTGCTTGAGGTCAATTCCTGCCGCCGCTTTGCTAAGAACTATATTGTTTACATTATTTATGTAGTTTCTAATCCCCAAAGTTGATTTTCCTAAAGCATCTCCGTTATTACTTAGGAGATAGACAACTATTAACGGCCAAATAAAGTCTGTATAAGCTCTTTGTTCTTCCCCCGCCATCATTTTTTTTGTCCATTCAACGACGAAGAAAGTTAGTGTTGCTATAGCGAATAAAGCACCAACGTCACAAATTGCTGAATAAACACCACCTGTAATAGTTTCGTTCCAAAGCTCATCAAATCCTTGCGCTATTGAAGCTGCATTTTCTTTTGCTAAATCAGCTAAATCGCCCCCGAAGAGTTTGGCTAGTAAAAACATGATTTGAATCCTTGCTCAATACAGTAATTTTGTCAGATATTTGAACGTTAGTTGATTGTTTGTATAGGAGTAAAAATCTCTTGTAACTTTACCTCCTACTGTGTTTCTATACCCTTTTAATCAGTCAGCAGAAGTAGGATCTAGCCGTGCATTAAGTACCACTTCATGCACTAGAGACAATCTGCCATATTCTTGGGAGTTCTCCTTTTGCCTTTGGGAATCAAGATGCTCCGCTACTTGTGTTAGCATCAAGTTAGAGTAAGCATTGTCCTGCCTTGCTAATAGCGAATCAGTACGTTGTTCTGCTAACATCGACACAATTAGCGCATTCTGAGACGCGATCGCTTTGAGGATGTTCTGAGAAGCGTCCATATTCTGCGCCTCATCAGCAATACCTTTTGCTTGTTGGGCGATTTGTGCAGTAGTATCAATTTTTTCTTGAGTTTGCTGCTGCCCTTTTTTCCCAATCACGCTGGCGACAGAACCAAGCGTCAGTTCACGCTCTAGCTTTTGAGCTTTTTCTTGGGCGACAGGATAAGAATAATCATCCTTGAGTGTATTTTTCAATTGATCAGCCGAAGCAATCGGGTCGGGCGCACCCAATTGTCCGATAGAACTATCAATTGCCGCATTAGCGTTTTCTTTGATGTCAGCCCAAGCGCTGTTAATCTCATCCTTAGCCCATGCTTGAATTTCCGAAACTTCTCCTTTAAGATCCGATACGATAGAACTAAAAAAATCGTTGATGCTGATGCCATAGCTAGGTGCAGCAATAAATAAACTGCCAAAAGTCGCAGAAGCTATCGCACCAAGAGTCAATTTCTTCATGATTGGTTTCATCTTACGCCACCTGCTTTAAATGTAAACTTGAGAGCAATGTTTTAGCCAATTCTGAGAACTCTTCCCCCCGAATCATTCTGATATAATCCTCACTAAATTTGACTAACCCAAGCAGAGGATTATCTTTGTATTGTTTGAGAAACAAACTGCGTAATTCCTGCTCATTTGGATTATTAGCAACTGAGGCTAATAAACAGTAGGCAGGATAATAGCGACAGAATGTGAGTTTGCCATTATCATCAAGCAACCACTGAGAGTAAATCGCCGACTTTTTTGGATAAAAAGCTTCTGTACTATTGACCCTAATGATAACAGTAGGATATTTAAAGCGAACAATAAACGGGTCAACGGCTGATGATTGAATCCTGCCTACTAAACGTGTAGTGATATTGGCAAATATCTTCTGTGCAGCTTTGCTCTGATATATAGTCTCTGGTTCTTGAGCAGAAATAATAACGCGGATACCAGACTTCGCACCATTGGCACACAATCGCCCAATCAACGAGGCGATAGCATCGAATTGAAATAAGATTGGCGCTTCATCCAAGAAGAATATCGAAGCTTTTGATGATAATGCACGACGTAATGCAGCAGCATAGGCACTGAGCGCAAGTATGGCAGCATCAGCTTCACTTGATAAATTCCTGAGTGCAAAAACCAACAACTTGGCATCAGTTCTAAAGCTGGATGGGCGTGAGATTGATTGTCCTACCCTGGTACTCAACCAATAATTTATTCTCAGCCTGATTTGCTGTAAGGCTTCGGAAATCTCTTGACTCTTACTAGCAATAGAATCTAATTGTATGAAAGCTGGAGAACAAAAATTATAAAAATCTTTCAGCGTCGGAGTTTCGCTCCAATATTGACTTCCAAATCCAAAATGTATTGCTAACTTGTAGCGCAATTTAATTTCGTCATCATTAAAAAAAGTTTTTAATGTTAACGCAATAATTGACTCAATGTTTGTAACCATTGAAGGGTTAACGCCAATAGTGCTAGTTCCAATCACCATTGTCATCAGCACTGATTTGAGAAATTCCTTAAAATCGTTCAATCGCTCATTTCTCAGTTCTGCATCCAAAGACCGCAAATCAGGAAGTTCAAAGAGATTGTTTGATTCTTTGGAGATGTCAAAGTAAGCACCATCTTCACCAAGTAGATTAGTGTAGTCGGTGAAAGTGGATGTACCATCTGGTTTGGGATAGTCTAGTGCCACTACCGGAATATCTTGTGCAAGTGCCGGGGTAAGAATACCTGCCACCAGTACAGATTTACCACTTCGAGTTGCGCCGAAGACTGCCAAATTCTTGTGGTTTTGGTACAAGTCTAGATGTACTGGTGTGCCGCCTTCTTCTGCGATTAACTCAAAGCCAGTGCAATCGCCTGTGGCAGTCCTAATCAACGGCATTAGCCCTGGTGCTTCCGAACTAAAATATGGCAGTCGGCGGTTAAAAGGCTTGGTTAACAGTGGTTCCCAAACAAATGGACAACACTGCAACCATAGCTTCCAGGCGTATTCAATCTCCCGGTCAACTACCGCCGGACGCAAGAAATAGCTGGCAAGATATCGGCAAGCTTCGTCTAATTCCCTAATAGTTGGGCGGTGAACTAGAAAAGCTGTTGCGGTATGCACAACTACACTCCCTTTATATATTGTCTTCTGCGCCTCTACCGCTTCTTCAATATTCATCCCCGACTTGACATCAATATTTCCTTTATCTGTAGATAAAGAAGTGTTAGTAATTGATTGTTTGGTAATGCGTTGAAGATTTGTTTTAGAGATAGTTTGATTTGCCTTTGTTACCTGACAAATAATTTCTGTATCAAAAATACTGTCTCTAGAGATTAGTTCCCACAAATAACGTAATTGAGCTTGTTCGTCATACCAGCCCCCTGGTTTTTGGCTGAAGTTGAGCGCCCCAATATATTTATTTTGGATTTTTACCCATTTCCTATCAAAGAATGGCACAGATAGCTCATTCTCTAACATCTGGTGGCGGATATGAAAATCACTAGTTTGGGTTTCTACTAGTCCATTGGCGGAATCTATCTTTAGAGGATTAGGAATTGCTGGTGGCGATGACAGATTGAATTGCTGCCAAGTCGTTTCCCATATTTCTTGGGCATTCAGCACTCTAATCCCAAGTTTCATTTTATTACTTAGTATGGCTGACCATTGCAAAAAACCATTGCTAAAGGAATTTTGGAGGATATTTTCAATTTTGGTATTGTTATGAGCATGAATTTCTCCAGTAAAAGAAAACCAACCTTTTTCTAATTTTCTGATAATCGATTCGATAAAATCATGAGAACGCTCATCATCAGAAACAACAGTGTACGTACACCATAGCCTGAGAAACTTATTTTTTCTAGTGCCACTTTGAGTTAATTCTTTAACTCGCAATCTCTCACTACGAATCAATAGCTTTAACGGCTCAATAGAGCAAGTTGACTCTAAAGAAGATAGTTCCTTTTGTCTATAATAATCCGAGGTAAAAGACCCTAAGTGTATTGTGAGGCTTTCGCCTGAAGGAATTTCTTTTAGTCCCGCTTCTATGCCCTCAAATATAGGCAGCATTTGCTCTGATTGTAAATTCGGATGAATCCCTAAACAATCAAAGCAGAATTTGATTTGAATATTTTCACCTTTTTTGAGAATTAATGCGCCTACGCCCTGCCTACCTCCTAAGTTTAGGTCACAAATGCCCGCTAAATGGATAATATCTTCAAAGGGAGTGAGCATTTTGACAACACTAATCTGCTCCTTTGATAATGCGACTTTACCTAATTTATCTTTAGCCTGATTAGAAGAATTTGGCATAACTTTATTAATAACTGAAATTTCCCTAGAACTCAGAACTTATTTTTCTGACGACTTGTGACTGACGACTTCTGTTGTATTGATTGAAATCTCATATATCCCCTACTAATCCGAGGGACGCTGACGAATTTACCGAAAAACTCTTTATTTGTAGAAATTGTCCACCATGTTGCCCATCCCCAAGCAATACTTAATCCAGTACCTAACCAACTTGTTTTCAGTAGATAATTAAAGATAAATACATTGACTACTGCTATTAATGTCCAGGGAAATATTTGGTCGGCAGGGAATGGCCCTAGTCTTGGTCTTTCTCCTAAGATCCGATTTACTGTCCGAAAATCATGCTTCTCTGACATATTTATCGATGGAATAAAGAGTTATCAGCTATTAATCCAAATGCGTATTTATCATTAACTGATAACCCAAAGACCTTTTTTTACTGAACAATCAAACCAGTAATTAAATCTCCAACAAAAACTGCCATAACTATGATTAATGGAGTTCTTGCTAGTGTTTGCCAGTCTTCATCATTCCGGGCAGATTGAATAATCTGAACTAGACTGATCCCAACATATAATAGAAATAAACCTCTCAATACATTGAAAAAAAGTTCGATAACTGCTGATGTTTGTCCATTGTTGGCATTACCAAAAGTGTTGGTCATCCAAGTTTGAGCATTATTGAAAAACTGAGCATTAGCTGGAGCCGCCGCAAAATCAATTAGACAAATTACTGCTAATAGCGCAAACAAGACAGCATAGAGATTAACTCCATACTTTCGTTGTAGTTTATCGAAGTTAGTAAATAATGCTTGTGACTGTTTCGGCAAGGCAATGACGATGGCGGACGCAATCATAAATCCACCCATCAATATATTGTGGACGGACATCTCTGCTATCATCAGCACACCAGTCACACCCATGAGTGTAAGTGTGCCTTTTTTTGCCCTGTCATTCTTTGGGGAAGGTGAGAGGGTTGCTGTTGCTGAAGCAGCAAAATCTGGGTATCCGTAGTCAGTACGCATCTGCTTTCGTTCTCCTGAACGATGTCTTGAGGGATAGGCACATTCTTGAATAAGTCAACCCGAAAATCCACGTACTCTGGTACTGAAAAAAACAGAACTGTAGTACTGGAGCAATATTTCTAACATTAATAATCTACATAGATAAAAATTCTTTGTTCTATTATCAGTCTTTGTGCAAGATATACTCACATCCTTAATCGTTTATTAGTATAAATATTTTTGCAACTTCTTCAGTAAGTGTCAAATAGGGGGTATTGACTATTGGCTAGTTTTATGATGCGAAATATTTAAATTAGTTTTAATGAAAAAAGTGAAGGTTTAAATCAGTGAACAGTTAACAAGTATCCGCATTATCACAGTTTCGGTCGGGGTCAAATCCCCGACCGAAACACGCCATTTTTAGAAATGGGGGACTCTAACTCCCAACGGAAAAATTAACTGATAACTGATAATTGATAACTGATAACTGTTAAAACCGGACTTCGTCCCGCTACGCGAACGCCCGCAAGTGGCGCGTTCGCGCTAGCGTCTCGTCAGAGAAAGAATCATTGTTTTCCAAGGTAGGTAGAAACCCCACCCCGAAGTGTCTGTCTTAATTCAATTACGAATTACGAATTACGAATTACGAATTACGAATTATTCCCCTGCCTTGATTGCATGTATAGAACAAATTGGAACTATAATACTTGCAGCTTGTACTTCAGCATTTGTTAGAAGTAGATATTTGGTCAAGCAAGGAAATTGGAAATTAATTTTCATAATCATTTTTTGGAGTATTTATGAGTAAAAGAAAAATATTTACAGCACTTGTTTCAATAACTGTAGGACTATGCTTAGGAGCTTGTCAGTCTGATGCTCCCAACGTTGCTCAGGCAGAGAATGATTATGGGACTAAGTTAACTGATGTGCAAAGCCAGAAAGATAAGGAAGTACAGGAGCAAATAAGGCAATATGTAGAAGAGACACCTAACTTATATAGAATAACTTGGAAGGTATGCGGAGACTGGAATGCTCCGTACAAAAACGGAACAAGGTGCAACGAAACCAAAATCCCTCGATCTAAGGGATATTTCGAGCCTGTTTATGTCTGGGGAGCGAATAGAGTTCAGTTTGTTAACAAACAGGATTTTGTAAGAAATTTTTGGGCTACAGGACTATTTGTGAAATCAAGAGGGTGCTTAAATTTAGGGAAGCCGCGACAAGAAGGCTTGTACAATGTGAAAAATTTCATGCTCAAGAAAACAGGCACTACTCCTACGCCAGAGAATGTGAAAGTTGAAGTTTTGTCAAAAGAAGAGAAGCAAAAGGTAGTGGAACAGGCTTTTAAAGATGCAGAAGTAGAAAATTATGCGCTGACAAATTTCGGTGTGTCAGCAACCACAGGATTAATACCCACTGGGAAAACTTGCTTAACAGTAGACGAATGGAAGAAAACGCAATCGTAGTAAAAATCAGGCACTAGTTGTTAGGGAGATCGCAATTCAACCTCCGCAATTACTTCCCATTCCAGCACGACCTTCGAGTTGCTCCCGCCATAAACTGCTCCCACCTCCTTTGGTCACAGTTGAAAGATGCTAATTTTTTTTACGCCCTGTATTGCTCATGGAGAGCGTATCATCTAGGTAAACTTGGACTGTCCACGCTTATTAAATCGTGTAATTTGTCATGATGAATTACCTTGATGCTATCATCGCCAAATGTGTCAGCGCATTCTTCAAGCGGTGTCTTTTATGAAGAGATGCTACCGCCAACGGCTACCATTGGCGATTGCAAATAAATATAAATATCACCCCGTAGCAATTCCAGCATCAACCATCTTCCCCAAACACTAAGTATTAAATATCCTAAGTGATGACGCTAATTGCTAAAAATACCCATACTGCTCATCTGCATAATCGCTCGGTTCCATTTCTTGTAGCTCACAAAACTTTAAATTGTCAACCCGCTAGTTAAAATAATTCGTAATTCGTAATACCTCGACTTACTTCGACTAGCAAGAGTACAAGTCGCTCGGCACAAGGAAAGTAATTCGTAAATGCAAGTTTTGTGACTCTTATTTAGACCCCGACCCAAAACTTGCTTATTTTTTGAACCGGGGGGTTTAAACCCACGGTACTCGGTTCAATTCAGCAATCGCCGTTGCAAATCTTTTTCTTAATTCCCCACACCCAAAAATAGCACCTCCCTCTACTACAACAAAGCCCGTGTATAAACGGCAATACTCGGAGGAAATACCCGCCTCTCAATCCGCAATGGATAGTCACTAATAGTATTGCTTGTATCAGCTTTTTGCGTATTATAAGTGTACTATACGCAAAAAAGGAGAATTTTTCCGTTGTGAAATAGTGAGTTGGAATGCACTCATTGAGGGACAATAAAAATCAGACACTATAAAACCAGACGAAACTATTGTTGTGTCTGATTATTAAGGGAGTAATAAAAATGACGCTCTCTCTTGTCCACATAACAGCCCATAGAAAAGCTCTTGCTTCCCTGCCAGTAGCCCAGGCGGAGGCGAAGTTGATTGGGCTGTGGCTGGAAGGAAAAGCAGAGTCATCTATCATCTCTTACCGACGCTACATTCGGCGATTTCTGGAATTTTTGGACAAGCCGCTCAAAAAAGTGACCTATGAAGACTTGGTAGAATACGCCAGCGACTTTCAGAATCAGGCCCCTAGCACCAAACGAATATACATCGCCGCAGCAAAAAGCTTGATTAGTTTCGCTCATAAAATTGGATATCTCCCTTTTAATGTTGGTATGGCGCTAAAACTGGGTGAACTACCGGATGTAATCAACGAACGCTATTTAGACGAAGCTGATATTAAATTGTTGGTACGGGCAGCTTCTAGGCATTTAACTGATGCTAAAACTCCTAAGCGCCAGTACACAGCCCTACGTAATTTGTTAATTATCAAACTCCTGTATCAGGCAGGGTTACGGGCAAGTGAAATCTGTGATCTAACATGGGGAGATTTGACACCCCGTGGCGAAAGTGGTCAGGTGTACGTGAAAAAAGCCAAAGGCAGCAAAAATCGGACAATTCTCATCAAGCCGAAGCTTTGGGCGGAATTAATGGAGTTTAAAGGTCAAGCAATACCAACTTTGGCAGTGTTCCCAAGTCAAAAGGGGGGACACCTCGACCGACAAAACTTACACCCGATTGTGAAAGCGATCGCCCTTGAGGCGGGATTAAGCGAACTGGTTTCGGCTCACTGGTTACGTCATGCCCACGGTTCTCACGCCATTGAACGCGGGACTAATCCGGTACTGGTGAAAGAAACTTTGGGTCATGCCAATTTAGCGATCACCGATCGCTACCTGAAAGCTAGACCTAACTCGAGCAGTGCTTTAAACTTAATGGACATTTAATTACAGATGAACTTAATGGAAATTTTATGGTGTTTGTCAGGACAAATAGAAGACGGATATTTAATTGCTGATAGCAGTGAAAAAATCAAAATTCGTGGAAGTAAGTCCCAAGGAACAGGAATATGGAAATGCGTTCCCATTACATCTTCTACTGGAGTTGTGGTCAGTATCCAAATACAAGAAAAACTTGAAGAAATCAAGCCATCAATTTGTGTGGGTCGGGTAACACAAATTACCAGACGCAATACGATTCTGGTAAAAGTTTCTCCTAGCCGCAAGATTTATTTTCATACTTCTTCTCAATTTACTCTCAATGAAGTTTATCAACTAGAATTTGAGTTTCGTCATCTCCAACTGCATATAGTCAACGCTACCAATTGGACTTTGGACAAAAAAGAAGTGTTCGCGTATGTATTACGCGAATAAATGATTAATCTTGTTTATAGTTACCAGCAAAAAAAAAGCATAGCCACCAGAACCCCAAGGTATAGTAATATAAACTA
>NZ_JAIVFV010000076.1 GCF_020829445.1 Nostoc sp. CHAB 5836 | reverse complement strand
TTTTATGAAATATGAATGGATAGAAATAGATGCATACTCTAGTTGGTCAAATTTAGTTAACTATGTTGAAAAAGTCATTCGAGATTTTGGAGAAAAATATGTAATTAATTTTGCATAAGTACTTAATTGACTTTACCAAATAAATTACTACTATTTGTGGGGTGGGCATCTTGCCATTGGTGTCAACTTAAGCCCTGGCGAATAGAATTCGCGGCTATACAAACAAAGTCCGCCTACGCGGACTAAGAAAAATTAATTTTTTTAACCCGCGCAGGCGGGTTTCGTCTGTGTAGACGCGGTTTCTAACCGCCCTTTTCACGTTAAGTTGACTTTACCAAATAAATACTTATCCTGTAAGCTAAATTGCGTAGTGTTTTTATGACTCAGCTATGCCACGCGGAATCAGAGTTCGTACAGAGTGCATTAAACTAGTCAAGCAAAGGATGAGACAAAAGGGCTTTGCCCGTCAAATCGATTTAGCTGAGAGAATCGATCGCAAACAATCAACAGCTTACAATTTTCTTAATGGAAAACCAGTTGACTACCTCAACTTTTTAGAATTTTGCAATGTATTAGATTTTGAAGTTCAGGAAATTGCCGATTTTGAAGTACTCGCAGATACACATACACAAAAACCCCAAAAAATAGAAAAAATAAATAATTCTCCATCATTTCCTCCTTCTTTAGTCTCTACTTGCGAACTTGAATATCCAGAAGGGGAAGTAGCATTAGATTCTCCCTTTTATGTAGAACGTCCTCCCATCGAACAGCGTTGTTACGAAGAAATCAAAAAACCAGGTTTCCTAATTCGCATCAAAGCACCGCAGCAGATGGGTAAATCTTCACTCCTAGCGCGGATTCTGCATCAATCAGAAAATCAAGGAAATATAACAGTAGCTATCGATTTTCAGCTAGCAGAAGAGGAGTTTTTCTCCGACTTAAATAAATTTCTGCACTGGTTTTGCGATACCGTCACCGAAGCAGTTGCGGGAAATAATCGAGAATTACTCGAAAAATTGCTGCAACAACTCGATGAGCATTGGAAATCGGGACAGCGCTTTGGCTATATGAAAACTTGTAAAAATTACTTTGAGCGCTATTTATTTCCAGAAATAAACCAACCGTTAGTTTTAGGCTTAGAAACAGTCGATAGATTATTTGAATATCCCAAAATCTACAGGGATTTTTTTGGATTATTACGCGCTTTACACGAAGAAGCCAAACGTCGAGATATCTGGAAAAAACTTCGATTGGTGTTAGTATATTCCACCGAAGCTTATGTACCAGTAGATATCAACCAATCACCATTTAACGTTGGCTTGGCAGTGGAATTACTAGAATTTCGCCACGAGCAAGTAAAGGATTTAGCCCAACGGCATCAACTCAATTGGAGTGATATAGAGGTAGAAAAGTTGACAGGATTGGTGGGAGGGCATCCATTTTTAGTGCGTTTAGCTCTGTATAAAATTGCTCGGCAAGAAATCAATTTAGCAGAGTTTTTGCAAACCGCAGCCACAGCAGAAGGTATTTATAGTAAACATCTGCAACGCCTAGAATCTATTTTGCAGCAACAACCAGAATTATGGGATGCAATGCAAAAGGTTGCTTCTAGTAATAGTCCAGTACATTTGCCCAATGTTATTAGATTTAAATTATATAGTCTAGGATTAGTAAAGTTACAAGGTGATGAAGTAACGCCGAGATGCGAGTTATACCGTCAATATTTTCGCAGTCATTAAAAAGACTATTTAACTAAATTAACTCAATTACAACGCGAGTTTGTACTCAAGTATCACTTGTAGATGATGGAATTGTCGAGTTCAACAGGCAATTCAATGTTACAAATCATCAAGTCCAACAAATTACTTCTAGCAGCATTGATTTTGGTATCAGCAGCAACATTCAATAGTCCCAAAGTTGATGCAAGAAATAGCCAGAATCTAAATCTAACCCAATTACCGACATCAAGTGCGAACTGCGATGCGTGCAACACCGAAGGTATCGCATCAGAATGGAAAGAATTCTCTCCAGATGAAGGTAAATCCTCTATTCTCATGCCAAATGGGGACATCTCAGACATGACACCAGATAAAAGCGAGATGGATGAGAATGTTGAGTCTGTAAAAATGTATCTGAGTATTGATGGAACAGATGTGTATATGGTTAGCTATGCTGACTTTAACAATGATGTGACTCAGATTCCCTCAAGTGAATTATTGGATTCTGCTCTACAAGGGATGTTAGAGGATGGGAAAAAATTATTAAGTCAGCAAAATATTACTCTAGGTGCATATCCCGGTAGAGAAATTAAGCTGTGGGATGAAAAAGAAGGAATTTTTATGACGGGTAGAGTTTTTATTGTTAATCAACGGTTGTATATACTCTTCGTTGGAAGCGATAAAAATCCTCAAGTCAGTGATGTCAGAAAGTTTTTTGACTCCTTCGAGTTGATGCAGTAATCATCAAGTTACTAGTTGCCGAATAGATTTTTTTGGCAACTATTAGGACTCCTGTCTGATTTCTGAACAAAATTTCAAATGAAACCCTGATACAACAGCCTTTTCAGTCTCAGGATGTTTTCAAAAATCAGATGGGAGTCCTAATCTAGTTCTTGTATCTTGTTATTTTTGATACAAAAACTTTAAAAAAGTCTTTCCAGTAATTCTGCCAAATTGCCAAATAACTTGCCTCTGCTCTGCATTTTTGTCTCATTTTCAGGTAATATGGGATTGGCACAGTTACACAAAAAATCTGAGCTTTAGTATCTACTTAAAATTAAGTCTAATAGCTTTAGCACTAGTAATTGTTACTAAAATAAAAGTTGATATTTTCTGAATAAACGCGTTCTCAAATAACGGCTACTGTTAAGGAATTTATATATTATGATTGCTACGTTGATTGTAGCTTGGATTGTATTCATAATATTATGGAAGTTGCTAAAGGCAACCGTGAGTAGTGCATTAACTATAGCGGCAATCCTTGTTTTATTAAACATCAGTTTTGGCGTTACTCCGCAAGATATTTGGAATCATATAACGCAGTTTGCTCAAACTATCTCGCAGATCCAAATCGGCAAGTGAAAAATGAATTATGAATGCAGAATTACGAATTCCGAATTAATTTTTTGATCAATTATTATTTAATACTGAAATTTTAGCCAATGCATCCTTAACACTCGCTGGCAACTGACGCATAATCTTGCCTCTTTCGCGATCTAAAGCGACTAAAGTCACCTTGGCAGTCACGTACAATTGTTGTCCATCGGTTGAGACAATGGCGTAATCCCAATTGATTCGGACACCAGTCACCTCAGCCATACGTGTTTTTACCACCACTGCTATACCCAATTGAATTGAACGGTGATAACGCACTGACAGTTCTACAACTGGTAAATCGCACCCTATAGCGACCAAATCAGCAAATTCAATCCCTATAGATCGCAAGCATTCAATGCGTGCTTCTTCCATCCAAGCTACATAAGAACCGTGCCACACAACACCTGAATAGTCCGTGTGGTGAGGTTGCACTCTGACAGAATATTCAAACCAATTCCCAAATTCATGACTTGATGGATTGTCAAGAGCGCTAGTTGGTGGTAGTTTTGGTTGGCTGGGTTTTTCTTCTGACATCTTCAATTTTTTAAGTTTTGGCAGATACAAAAAAAATATGCGATGGGCGAGCGAGGAGCCAATCACTGAATGCTAATGAAATAGGTAAGAGCGATCGCTAACTAAGCCACTATTACCAATTAACGATAATAAATTTTTAATTTGCGATCGATTTTTGCAACCTTAATACTTCTTGGCAAGAGTTTTAGAACCTGTATCAGTTTGCATAGATTGCTTTACAAGATTAGCCAGTTCGTCTAACTGGCTAATTGCCTCCGCACCTTCTAGCTTCATTAATTCGCGGTCATCCCGCATTTCCGTCCAAGTAATCCCGTAATCGGACACTAAAAACCGAATCAGATGATTATCACCCAAGCTAACCATAAATGATGCACTATTCATTTGGTCGCCGCAGGTGTAACAGGACGCAAGATACCCGCGCCGCTCTAATACAATCGCCAAGGCTTGCAGGTTCATTACCAAGTCTTGGACGAATTGTCGATGTTGATGTGCCAGTCTCAGAAACACTTTTATCCTCCAGACACCACAGTCATTTGAGTTTTTTTTATATTTTCTTTAGATTTTCTCATCCACTGGTATTGTAAACTATTCATTACAATTAACAGGCAGATGATATTGAGTCGTTAATTGACTACCTTGTTTAGGGTAGTGGATTGGGGTTTTGAGAGCCGTATCAAACTATTCAGTTTGCAAATTCAAAATTTCGGACATAACTGCTGAACTTAACTATATCTTTATATAGTCCTGTCACGGTAGATTCTTACAAGAAGCGATCCGCTTTAAGAGTAACTTAAATCTAGCACTAGTCAAGTACAGAAAAGCTACATATTTGGTTTTTATTGGCTACGTGCAGCCAAATACACTGTTGATGAAGACCATAGCGTAGTTTTGCATAGTTATAGTGTATCTTGCTTAAATGTTCGCTCAGTTATGTTTATAACGTAGATTTTCGTATAAACAAATAATTGTTTATACCAAATTCATTCCTCCTATATATATAAAGTTGAGCAGATGAGAGTCCCAATTCGTGATTACGTACTAAAATTAGCTTGGTTATAGTCCTTTATACAAAGTTTACGTAATTAATATACAAGTCTCCGTGTAGGCTTGACAACGGATCAACTCAACACTGACAATAGCTAAACTCGGCAGAGCAATGTTGCCATTTAGGCAATATTTTCAGCTATTTTGACACTCTCCTGCAAAAGTTATACCAACTAAAACACAACAATTTGGAACGACTATCATAATTTGGTTTTGCCACAATTAATACACATATAATATATTTCGATTATCTATTCAAAATAAGTAATTATTTATTATTGATTACTCGGTTAACTAATTCATAATTCGTAATGAGGTTGTCTACGAAACGCTATAGCTTCTCCGTAGAAGTACGAATAGTTTAAGAGGGTGTTTGAAAAGTTTTTAGGGGTCAAATTTTATGCCAGTCGCCGTACCATGATGCGAATCATAGCAAGGTAAATAAACGTCTCGGATGTTTCCGGCAGAAGTTCATAATCTCTGACCAATCGGCGACACCCCATTAGCCAACCAAACGTGCGTTCCACCACCCATCGCTTTTTGAGCAAGACAAACCCCTTAGTTTGCTCCGGGCGCAACACCACTTGCACAATCCAACGACAAACATCCATAACCCATATCATGAAGGGTGTACCATCAAAGCCACCATCAGCCCAAATGGTCGTCAAGCGAGAAACCTTGTTACCCATTTTTTCGACGCGCTTGAGTACTTGTTTGCCGCCATTCCGCTCTGGTACATTGGCGGCAGTGACCAACACCTGCAGCACTAATCCCAACGTATCAACGGTCATAAACCGCTTGCGTCCTTTAATTTTCTTGCCTGTATCAAAACCAACGGATTGACTCACCATTGCCGCACTTTTGACACTTTGACTATCGATGATGGCTTCTGACGCACTTGGAGCGCGTTCTTCTTCGATTCTCGTCCATTCTCGCAGATTATCATGAATTTTCATCCAAGTTCCGTCCCTGCGCCAGTTACGAAAATATGTGTATACTGTTTGCCAAGCCGGAAAGTCCCCAGGTAGCGATCGCCATCTCACTCCATCTAGCAGGACATAGAAGATCGCGTTCAAAACTTCCCACATATCAACTTCACGCGGGCGGCCACCTGATTTAGACTCTGGAATCATGTCACTCAGGAATTCATATTGGGCGCGAGTCAGATTACTGGGGTAAGCTTTACTCATGTTGCTCTCTCGGTGCTGTGTTCTACGTATTCATAGTTTATACCTAGAGAGCTTTTTTACCCCTCGGCTGACTTTTCAAACATCCTCTAATGTAATTCCTAATCATTGGCCCAACACTCACGTGTAATTGTCTTTCTTGGTGGTCTTGAATTAGTTGGAGTCTAAATCTCCGACTAATTCAATTACGAATTACGAAACTACTTGCCACCAACCGAAAGCTGGGCCGATAAAACGGATAGTTGCCCATCCTACAACCATCAGGCCAATGCCTATCCAGGCACCACGAGTAGTCCAAGTGACAAATTGTTCGCCTTGAGTTTTTGTGATCGGAACCCAAGGTAAGATGCGAGTCTCTTGAGAGTATGTTTCCCCTAGTGTGGTTTTACGACGCTTTGCTTCACCCATAATCAGCAACTCAAATTTTATTTAGGTTCTAAATTTATCTTGCCAGGAATCATGGCTACAGAGAGGCGATGAATCGCATCGCTTTCTATAAGCTGATAATAGTGCTTGCTTTTAGACGATCGCGTTTTGGTTGACAAAATGTAAATTAGGTATGGGGCACTTGTACTGCCCTTAAGAGCGGGACGCACTCGCGTTCGACTACGCAGTTCGACTGCGGTTCCATCTCTTCTTAGGCTACGCCAACGAGCAAAGTCGAGATGCTCACCGTAAACTCAGGAACCGGGAAGCCGTTGGCGCAGCCTCTGGTAGAGTTGTATGGGGAATTGACAACTCAACTTTAAGCAGAATTTTCCTCATTGGTGTTAGAAAACAGACTGGGATCGAGATAGTTAATGCGTGCTAGAGGACTTAAAGCTGCGAGAATTTGAGCGCCGTAGCTGCGGTTAACCACACGACTATCAAGCAAAGCAACAATGCCTTGACTTTCTCGCACTGGAGCGATCGCCCGTTGTAATTCATTCAAAGCTGCCGGCAACAAATATAAACGAAACCAATCTTGATGCGATCGCTTATAACGAGCTACCCTAGCAGCGACCAGGGGATTTTCCAGAGATGGTAGGGGTAAAGTAGCAATAATTAAGAGATGAGGTGCCGGCAAGACTCGTTGATGTTCTCGCCAAAATTCCCAACCGCTAATCAAAATACCATTTTCATCTAAACAAGTTTTTTCTACTTGCACCCGTGAACCAAACTCTGAGGCCAGAATTGCCGCAACTTGAGACTTGAGTGGTACATCCCCTACCAAAACAACCGTTAATCCTGGTGCTGTAGCACTTAGACAAACCAGCGTGCGGACTTTGTGAATAAATGCCGCTTGAAATTCTGGTGTGTTAGGTAGGGGCAGCTTATAGGGTACATAAAGTTGAATGGCTTCGGCTTGACTCTCCGAAGAGAATTTCAGGCAAGTTAAATCGTCCAAACCCAGGCGCTGTCGGAAAAGGGGAGCCTCAGTTTCCGGTTCGATAGCGCTACCAATTAAAACTACTGGTTGTCGCTGCCAAATGGGCGAGAGTATTTCCCCTAATTCCATTGGCGCGTAGTGCAAAGAAAATAAACCTTGTCGATGGGCTATAGTCGCCCAGAAGAGAGCAGGGGGGGATGAGGGAACGGGGGGGGATGAGGGGGATGAGGGGGATGAGGGGGATGAGGGGGAAAGATTTTCTTGAAATTGTTGGCAGAATTGTTTCCAAGGTTCTGGCAGTGCTTGTACTGACTCTAAAGCCAAATACAGACGGCTTAAAATTTCTATTTCTGGCTGGGAAATTAGATAGCACTCATAGGGATTAGCAGGATGCTGAAAAAGTTCATGTGTCAGTTGGATCCGCGCTTCGCGAATTGCCTCAGCTTGGTTTGGGTAAGCCAACATGAGTTGATCCCAATCATGGGGTTGAATATCTTGGGTAAGTTGATCACGCACCCAATCTTCGAGATCATCTACCCCATCGATAATTGTGGGAATACCTTGGGGAAAGCGATCGCCACCAGCTAATTGTCCTCTTAACCAAGCTTCCGGGGAGGTCAACAGTAGCCCTTCAAACTCACCACCAGGCCAAGCATCACCTGTTCTTATCGATTTATTGGCTGGTAGCCACTGCTGTAGACGGGGAATTTCCACCCGCAGCAGAAGTTGCTGCACCGCTTCTTGAGCAACAATAATTACAGGGCCATGCCACATCAGGGCTGATGCTACGAAACTAGTACGATATCGCCCTTGATAGCCACAAACCGCCCCGACTTGAATTAGGGCGCTACGTCCCAGGCGCAAGGCGCGTGCTACCAACCGTGCCATCGTCAAATGATGGGGCCAGGAAGGGAACCCCGCTTGCGATCGCAAAAAGTTATGTAGTGACAAATGAACTTCTGCCTCAATCACACGCTTTTAATTCCATACAAAGTGACTTTTACGAGCAAAGCCCCATTTCTATTATGTTGTCATTTGTCATTTGTCCTTTGTCCTTTGTCCTTTGCCATTGATCCAAAACTAATGACCAATGACTAATGACTAATGACTAATGACCAATGACCAGTGACCAATGACTAATGACCAATGACCAATGACCAATGACCAATGACCAATGACCAATCACCCAATACCCTAAATTATGCCAACTTACACAGGAATTTCCAGCGAAGCCTTCAGGCATCCACTAGATCGCCAAGCCGAGCAAGCTTTACGAAATTTACCGGGATTTGATTTAATCGCTCGTAAATTTGTGGAATTTATCTACGAACGCCCTCAATTAGTCTATCTAATGGGTAACACCATCCAAGTCGGGCCGCGTCAATATTCCACTATTTACCAAATGTTTCGGGAATGCGTCCGAGATTTGGACATTTACCCAGAACCTACACTGTTTGTCTCGCAAAATCCCCAAGCAAATAGCTATGCACTGGGGCAAGAGAATCCTTACATAGTCATAAATACAGAGGCACTAGACTTACTAGACGAAGCCGAGATTCGGGCGGTGCTAGCCCATGAACTGGGGCATATTAAATGTGGTCATACTATTTTAATTCAAATGGCGATGTGGGCGATGAGTGCTGCTTCTGCCATAGGAGAATTGACCTTCGGCATTGGTAATGTTGTCACACAGGGCTTGATTTACGCCTTTTTTGAGTGGCGGCGGAAAGCTGAGTTATCGTCTGATCGCGCTGCACTACTAGTGATGGATGACTTGAATCCTGTGATGTCAACAATGATGAAACTCTCTGGCGGTAGTCGCAAATATGCCAATGAATGTAGTTTACAAGAATTTATCAAGCAGTCCGAAAATTATCAGGCACTAGATGAAGATGGATTAAATCAGGTGTATAAATTATTGATGTATAATGGCGCTCAGGGTATGATGTTGAGCCATCCTTTCCCTGTGGAACGCTTGCATTATTTACGGACGTGGGCAGTATCCGAAGAATACCAGCAAATCCGCCGCGGAAATTATCAGCGATCGCCTGCTTCCGGATCAGTAAATGTTGCAGCAGAATCCTCCGAAAATCAAACAGAAATTTTACGCCGTCAAATTGAAGAATTACAACGTGAAATCGACAGAATCCGAAGACCTGAGTAGTTTTTAGCTGAAACAGCAAGAAGCCCCACGTCTCACTTTTAGGAGCGTGGGATGAATTGCGAGTGAGTTGACGACAGTTTCCCGACCCATGGGACAGCGCGGTCGGGAAACATGGAGGAAACGAACAAATCTAAGTTAAAATTAATAAACAGGGGCGGCAGGGCATTCCGTCTCTCTAATAAAGCTCATCGCCTCCTAAGCAATAGCCGGATTGGGTGAGAAGCCTACACTGTACTGTACTCAGTACAGTGTAGGAGTATGTCACTAAATAAAGATTAGTAGGGTGCGTTAACGCAGTGTAACGCACCTCTTTTATGGGAAATTAAGAATACTTAGAAGATAACCAGATAATTACTCCAGTTCCCAGTACACAAATAATTCCCGCCAAACCCGCGAGGGGTTTTTTATTTTTACCTGTAAACCAGTCAGAGACTTTACCTGTGTAAGTAATTAGTTCTGCTGTATCCAGTGTAGCGATCGCCCATACCCATCCCGCGTGCAATCCCCAAGCTAAACTCAAATTACCGCTTCCAGCAAAGCGTGCCAACACCAGTACCATTCCCATCAGCCACAATCCAGGAAGTTGGGGTGCCGTTTCGCGCTGCTCCCAAACCAGGTGCAGCAAGGCAAAAATCAAGCTAGAAATTGCTGCTGCTACCCAAACTGGATAATCCCGCGCTAATTCCGTAAACAGGAAACCGCGAAAAACTAACTCTTCTATCCCACCGACTAATAACGCTATTAAGAAAATCGGTAGCAAGATGGGTAGTACTAACTTAAAATTCGTCTTTTGAAAAGAACACCAACCTAACCCGAATTGCCCACTAAATACAATAGCTAGGCTCACCACTCCCAAACCGAAACCTAGTGCTAAAGAACCAAGAGTTGAAAGATTACCAACAAAGCCGTAATCTGAAAAAGATTTCTTAGTCAACCAACTAACTCCCCAGAGAATCAGGGGAGCTAATAGGTAAAGTGAGACCAATAACGGCATCTTTTGCTCTGGCTGCAAAGGTTTAGAGGGCTGCCAATTAAGCAATATTGCTGATACTGTTGCTACTGGCAACCAGCAAACTATCCAGCAAATAAAAAATGCCATCACTATAACTAGTGCTGGTGCATTTTCCATAAACGCGAGTAAGACGTTGACCGAAGGTTCAAAGAAAGTTATCAAAATAAACAAAAAAAACACGATAGACTTCTTGCATTATAGATTTCTTGCTGAATAATCAAGACTCTACTAAATTTCGTGACTTTTGCAAGGGGTCTAATCGTATTTTTGGGGACAAAATTTTCTCAACAGAGCTACCAGTTTGCCATCGGGGTAAGGACAAGTTATCATCAGCTGAAACTTATCCCTACGTCAGCAAATTTACTCTTCGTCTTCCAAATCTTCGTCTGATTCGTCAGAATCTACATCTTGTGAGATTAATTTTTTATCAGTTTCACCGAGTTGAATCAGGTGAATATGTTTGTATCCCAGCCTAATTTCAAACTCATCTCCAGCCTTTAAGCCCATTGCTTTGGTATATGTAGCACCAATTACGATCTGACCATTTTGATGGACACTTACCCGATATGTCGGTTCACGACCACGACCATCTTTCGGTGCTTCTGGACTTAGAGGAATTCCTCTAGCAGATAGCAAAGCGTCATAAAAATCAGTGAGATTGACACGAACCTGGTTATTCTTAGTAACAGTGTAATAGCCGCACTGTTTAGCTCTTTCTCGGCGTGGTAAAGTGGAAAGTTCTTTCACTTTACCAAGTAGTGCTTTTCCGGTTAATGGCGCGGTTGCAGTTTCAGTCATTATGCTCAAATTTTCCTTACTCTCTCCAAACTGATAAACGATGTAGTCTCATGCCAGCATTTGGCTTTTTAGCATTTGCATCGAGCTACTGAAGACCCTAGTGTAACGAGTGAATTCCTGCCGATAGGAGCCAAAAGCACTTCTATTATGGTTGTCCACAACCAACTAGAGGCCATAGTTACCACAGACATTAATTTTAGTGATGTTACGGCACTTTTAACCATTCTTCGCCATCAGAAAGAAAACTATTTTCTCCTTTGGCGCTACTGTAGCGGTGTAACTTTCAGCCACCTTTACAAATGGGGTAGGTTCTACTGCAAATAAGTCGTAGACCCAAGAAATTGCAGGTTTTTCACTTTCAGTGCTTGCCTTTCTTGCCAATGAGCAAGTAGAGTTTTCTCTACTCGTCCCTTCAAGCTTAGGACAGCATAGTATTTCAATAGAGTCCTATGGGCATACACCCTTTTGTACTGCCAGTAGAGACGTGAATTTTCTTGTCTCCACATTACGAATCAATAAAGCAGTAGTAGCCGCGCTGGTACGGCTCTTGATTCTGCTTTTGTTGCTTCCTAATTTTATATTAAATACTAGCATGGACTAATAATAGCAAAATAGTTGTTTAATTTTGAATTAAAGTTGCTGGTAAATTTTTATTTAAATTTCTGGACTTAAAGCTGGGAAAAAGCAGTGAGGATTTTCCTAACCCTTGATTGCAAGCGTGAGTATTGCTCTATGGCTTTTATAAAAATTTATCTAATTTAGAGCAGCAGTTTTGAGCAATGAGTTAAATCCAAGATTTTCTTGATTGAGAGGAAGCAAAAATCTAAAAGTCTGGCGCATCCGGGATTACCGGTACAAGAACTTTTTTTGAAAGTGGTAAGGATTTGTCCTGCGTTTATTACCCTAAGCTCAAAGGCTGCCAGATAATTTTGTACGTGTGTCTATGGAAATAATAAATCTCTTAACATCTGCCTAGCGCTTGATTGCCACTACTATTCAAAGCTGCAATTACATTTTTGGCGTTTTATCTCAAAATTTGACACAAATGTTGTCTACAGCTATGGTACAAGTAAAATTTTAATGGTTATCCTTAAACTAGAATCAATGGCTCTTTCATCCTCAGCATCTTAACAGCAGGGTTTGAATTCAGGGCAAAAAAAGTATAGCTCACTTTTCGCAACTGCCTGTCTTGACTCATGATTGTTGAGGCTGGTGAAGCAATTTTAAAATTTTGGTTAGTGGTCATGGAAGTTATTTTTAAGGTCATTCGACAGCAACAGAATTCCTCCCCGATTGTGCAAACCTACCTCCTAGAGGCAGAACCAGGCAATACAATCCTGGATTGTTTGAATCATATTAAGTGGGAGCAAGATGGAACTTTGGCGTTTCGCAAAAATTGCCGCAATACCATTTGTGGTAGCTGTGCTATGCGAATTAATGGGCGTTCGGCTTTAGCTTGTAAGGAAAATGTTGGCAGTGAACTTGGCAGATTACAACAAATAGCATCATCCCAAAGTAAAGTAAATGCCATTGGTGAAATCACGATCGCACCTCTCGGCAATATGCCCGTGATTAAAGATTTGGTCGTAGATATGAGCAGTTTCTGGAATAATCTAGAAGCAGTTGCGCCTTATGTGAGTACAGCAGCACGACAAGTACCAGAAAGAGAGTTTTTGCAAACACCACAAGAGCGATCGCGCCTCGATCAAACTGGCAACTGTATTATGTGCGGTGCTTGTTACTCTGAATGCAATGCCCGTGAAGTTAATCCAGACTTTGTTGGCCCCCATGCCCTTGCCAAAGCTTACCGGATGGTAGCAGACTCCCGCGATCGCGACACCGAAAATCGTTTAGAAAGCTACAACGAAGGTACTAAAGGCGTATGGGGTTGTACCCGTTGTTTGTATTGCGATTCAGTTTGTCCAATGGAAGTTGCACCATTAGAACAAATCACCAAAATCAAACAAGAAATTCTCACCCAGAAACAAGCCAGCGATAGTCGCTCAATTCGTCACCGGAAAGTATTGGTGGATTTAGTTAAAGAAGGTGGTTGGATTGATGAACGTCAATTTGGTGTACAAGTAGTCGGTAACTATTTTCGCGACTTAAAAGGATTACTCAGTCTTGCACCCCTCGGTTTGCGGATGATCCTCCGAGGTAAATTTCCCCGATCATTTGAACCTTCAGAAGGGACGGAACAAGTGCGATCGCTAATTGAATCTGTGCAAAACAAAAGTTAGAAGTTAGAAGTGAGGAGTGAGGAGTTAAAATTTCTAACTCCCAACTCCCAACTCCCAACTCCTAACTCCTAACTCTATTTGAACGCACCGCCAACCAAATCTTGCGATTATGGTTGGGGATTCTTGCGCTTTTGAAGCCAAAAGACTTCTAAGCGTTTCCAGGCATACTGGCGTCCTCAGTGAATCGTAGAAACTTTTGTCTACCCAAACCCCAGAAAAACTAGCAATTCCTAAATAAATAATTGCTGTAAATGGTCGTGCCTCTACGAAATTTCGCTTTGCCGTACCAGTGTTATTCTACTACAATGAAGATTCACTTTTATTTTGGTTCTCCCTAACCCCACCTAAAATGTAAACATTTCCAAGTATTTTTAGGTGGGGACTGCGGGAGAACATTTCTGTTCAACGAGGATCTTGAGGTATATTCAACGGCTGTCCATAACGGTCATATACTAAAACATCCCACTGCCCATTGTTACTAGATTCAAAAGCAATCCTGCTACCATCAGCGCTAATTGTAGGGTTGCGGACTTCCGCTTGTAGATTACTAGTCAAATTCCGTGATTGGCGCGTTTCCCTGTCGTAAAGAAAAATAGCCGATCGCCCCTGACGGCTAGCACCAAACACAACATAACGGCCATCTTGTGAAACACTAGGATGAGTTGCGATCGCATCAAAAGAGTTTAAACCTGGCAAATCAACTAAATCGCGAGTTACCGTATCAAACATATAAACATCTTGGCTACCCCGTCGGTCAGTAATAAAAACAATGTATCTCCCAGAAATTTGGGGGTTTAATTCCGACGCTAAACTATTGAGACTCCGACCCCCCGGATCAAAGGGATAACTCAAAAGGCGAGGGTAGCCAAAACACCCACTCAATAAACTTAAACATAAAAATACAGGTATAAAAAAAACACGTTTCATATATTGGCCATTGGGCATTGGACATGGAGAAGAGACAAGGTAGACAACGAAGAGAGGGGAGACAAGGAAGAGACTTAATTTTAATAATTCCTCCTCATCTCCCTCATCTCCCTCATCTCCCTCATCTCCCTCATCTCCCTCTACGGAGGTGAACCCACGGTTGCACCATTGGGAATATCTAACTCAATATTTGGCCCCCGGTCTAGGACTTCAATATCCCACTGACCACGAGTGGCGGTTTCAAAGACAACATAACGTCCATCGGGGCTAATATTTGGTTTTCTGACCCAGCCACGATAGATTGGTGTAACGATTTGCGACTGTTGTGTAGCGCGATCATAAAGCGCCACCACAGGTCTACCTTGGTCACTGGTAAGATAAGCAATATAACGCCCGGTGTAGCTCAAGCTAGGACTTTCAGCAATTGTCTCCTGTCGGTTTATCCCCGGTGTGGCAATAAAAAGTTGCCTCTCCAAATCGAAAACCAGTAGCTGCTGATTACCATTTCGATTAGATACAAACGCTAAAAAGCGCCCATTTCCACTCAAAGCAGGTTGATCCTCAGTGTAGCGACTGTTGAGGGAAGTAGGCCCTATGGGAATATTGTTAGAACCACAAGATACAAGCAAACTTGTTAAACCAAAAACCAGGCTCCAATGAATTGGTCTTTGGAGCCAAAATGTAGGCGTAAATTTTTCCACCTCAACTGTTTTCCGTTGCCTCTGAACCTACTTCTAGGCTAACTTTTTTAAACATCGTCATCAAAATCGGTCGAATTATCTGGCCCTTCATTTGGCTTTTCAATCGGGTTGTATGGCACATAATCAGTTGGGATCGCCTCATCATCTTCGCGCGGTTTTCGAGGAGTTGAGTCAGTGGGCGGACGACGCCTTCTCGGTCTGGGAGCAACATCATCTTCACGATTTTCGGGACGCTGGGGCCCGTTATTAGTGCGGCGAGAAGGTTTTCTGACTTCCCCACCCGAACTTTCCCAATCATCGACTTCCCTAGATGAAGAACCCCAATTCTCTTCTTCAGAGCTTTCAGAAGGGCGATTTACGGGACGACCAGAAGTACGCCTACGTGTTCTATCCCCTGAAGCCTGTCTTTCACTATTGCTGCTGTTGCGGCGTTCAGAACGACGGGGGGCTTGCTCCTCGTAGTAGTTATCACGAGTGGAAATCTCATCCCTGCTACCCCGAATCCGGGCACGCACTGGGCGTTCCTCCTCGTCTTCATAAGGCAGTGGATCTAAGTCTGCATCCATTTCAGCTTGATATTTTCTCCGATCATTGTACGAATAGCGATCGCTAACCGGTCGGTCTTCGTCCACAATCGGAGTGTTACGCTTTGCTTGCTGGGTAGCTATACTCCGCAAGCGAATACTTTCAACTGCAAAAAACACAGTTGTGCCAACTAATAGCAGTTGGCCAAATTGTAAAATCGGGTCTAGCCGCCATCCTTGAAAGACGAGAATAAAGCCGCAGAGCAAGCCAACTGCCGCAAAAAAGATATCTTGATCCCGTGACAATTCTGGACGCACAGTGCGGAGAAAATACAGTGCTGCCCCAGCCACAGCCAGGAAAATTCCTAGAATACTGGCTGAGTTTGCTCCAAAATTTACCTGAGCCAGAAAACTGGCTGAGTTCAGCCCAAAATTTATCATTGCTGTTTTCCCAATATCAAATCTATGCTAGCGAGTCACAATTAAAATCACTACTCTAATTAGTCACGATAAATATTGAAGCTTCAAAGCCTCTGGCAAAGAAGCTCTGAAGCTGCTCACCGAAAAATAAAAACACCTATGTCTGTCAGCTACAACAACTGCCACCAGCCGCAGTTTCTGCTGCTTTTGGTGGAATTAAGTAGATAGCTGACAGACAATCGATTATGAGAGTTGAATTCAACTCTCATAAGCATTATGAACGCTGAATCTTATCTTTCTGGCTAATGAAAATTAGACCAACTGTAACGGGTATTACAACAATTGCAGTACCCCATAGCAGACTCCAAAGAAAATTTGCTAAAGAAGGCGTCATACTTCTAAACCTTTTTTTACACACTTCATCCTAATTTTAATAGTGTATTACTTTCTTGAGAAGCCTCTAACTCGGAACAGCCAAACTTGATAATTGCTGTGAGCCAGGTTACTTTTTTATTTCGCGAGGAAGTAGCAGCATTTGGTTAAAATAATGATGAGAGTGCTTTACAAAGCTTCAAATTTCGTGGCGATCGCCTAAGTTTTTCTTTCTTTACAAGTTAGTCGGTAAGGGTAAAGCTCAGTGGCTTTAGCTTTGAGATCTAAGCAACTCGTGCGGTTTTAACCGCATTCAGAATTAATTTTTGGTACGGGGACTGGTATAATATAATTATGCCACAGGTAGAATAACCGCTAGCACAAATGGATAACCAACCCCAAAACGACTGGCTAGGAAAAAATAATGGATAGTGGGTAGCGAGTAAACCACGATAAATAAAAGCTAGGATGCCAACGCGCATTCAGACCAGTAAACAACATTACTTATTCATCGGACAAAGTACCGTAGGGCATACGGGAACTAGAAAAACGATTTTCTAACGCTTAGGGAGATGAAGCCCACTGGGATTGTTTAAATTAGACTCAGCACTTTGTTCTCTGGAACGGGTGTGAGGTTTAAATACTGCCGTAAGGATAGACAATTTTAAGGCACGTCAATGAGCTAAGAATCTCAGTGTCTTCAGACCTGAGAGTGTCAAGATAGATAGTACCTTAAACTGATGACTGGTGTTGACCTGACTGCTTGGATTCTGGGCCCTGTGTTAGGGCTGATGACATTTTTATTTATATTCCGGATCATTCTCACTTGGTATCCGCAAGTGGATCTGAATCGTTTGCCCTTTAATTTAATAGCTTGGCCCACTGAGCCATTTTTAATTCCGTTGCGAAAGCTAGTGCAACCTATAGGTGGGGTAGACATTACACCTATTATTTGGGTTGGCATCTTCAGTCTGCTACGAGAAATTCTGCTAGGTCAACAAGGATTGCTGACTATGCTATCTCGTGTGAATTAGGGATGGGGCATTGGGCATTGGGCATCTGGCATTAGTTACACCTCATCCCCCTCATCCCCCTCATCCCCCCACTCCCCACTCCCCTAACCGTTCATTTCCTGCACAAAATTGGTATAAACATTACCCTGCAAAAACTGTGGAGTTTCCATAATTCTTTGATGAAACCCAATGGTAGTGGGTAGTCCAGTGATAGCACATTCCCGCAGTGCGCGTTTCATACGGTTAATAGCAGTGGGCCGGTCTGGGGCCCAAACAATTAACTTGCCGATTAAGGAATCGTAGTAAGGCGGGATTTGGTAATCTGTGTAAACGTGAGAATCAATCCGAACACCAGGGCCTCCGGGGGGAAGATAGCCACTGATCCGTCCAGGAGAAGGACGAAAATCATGATCCGGGTCTTCTGCGTTGATCCGGCATTCGATCGCATGACCCCGCAAAACTACTTGCTCTTGTGTAAGTTTAAGTCTTTCCCCTTGGGCAATCCGAATTTGTTCGGCAACCAAGTCTATTCCAGTAATCATCTCTGTTACAGGATGTTCTACTTGAATCCGGGTGTTCATTTCCATAAAGTAGAATTTACCGGATCTATCCAAGAGAAACTCGATAGTACCCGCCCCACTGTAATTAATGAATTGGGCAGCTTTGACAGCAGCTTGTCCCATTTTCTCACGCAGGTCTTGGTCGAGAGCCGGACTGGGAGCTTCTTCTAGTAGCTTTTGATTCCGGCGCTGAATTGAGCAATCCCGTTCGCCCAAGTGGATAACATTACCGTAGTTATCCGCCAAAATTTGAAATTCGATGTGGCGGGGACGCTCAATAAATTTTTCTATATAAACGCCAGAATTACCAAAAGCTGCTCCTGCTTCTCCTTGGGCTGCGAGGAAAAGTTTGACAAACTCATCTTCAGAATGCACCAGGCGCATACCCCGTCCACCACCACCGGCGGTGGCTTTGATCATCACTGGATAACCAATATCTTTGGCGAATTTTAATCCTTCTTCATCGGATTCTACCAACCCCTCAGTACCTGGTACTGTCGGGACTCCAGCTTTTTGCATGGTTTCTTTGGCAGTGGATTTATCCCCCATCAGCTTGATAGCTTCTGGAGTTGGGCCGATAAAAGCAATATGATGGTCGGCACAGATTTCTGCAAACCGGGCATTTTCTGACAAAAAGCCATAACCTGGATGAATGGCAGTAGCATTGCGTGTCAGTGCGGCAGCAATAATATTGGGAATATTCAAATAACTTTTACTGCTAGCAGGTTCGCCAATGCAAACCGCTTCATCAGCAAGTTGGACGTGGAGAGCATTCCGGTCAACGGTAGAGTGAACCGCGACTGTCGCAATCCCCATTTCTTCACAGGCGCGGAGAATGCGAAGGGCGATTTCTCCCCGATTGGCAATTAATATTTTGTCAAACTTCATTTTTTAGTTTCGATATCATTACCAGTAGATTGACATTTTCTCTGATCAAACTTGAAACAACGCTTGGGCATTATTTCAAATTATCACAGGAGATTCGTCACCCTGATTCTAAGCAAACTCTCATATTGCAGGATTGCTACCTCTACGGGTCTTACTACACTAACAACATTGCTGCTGTAAGTCTTGGCTAGCTTACCAAACTAGGCTTTGGCATCACCGATAGCATAGCGTTATCGACGCAGCGAAAAGTCGGAGTTGCGGCTTGGGCTGATCTGTTAGCGACTGTGCGTAGCCTCACTTTTCAAGACAGGAGCGTCATAGCCTGTCGTAGACATCGCTATCAAGCGGGCGGATACACCATCGCACCCCAGTAGCTCTACCCTGTTTAATATCACTTGTGCAACTGCTAGATTTCTGTCAATCTGATACCGCCTTGAAAAATTTACATTTTTGAACAACTGAGTTTAGATATCACCTTACTATAATTATTTTCTTATGCTATAGTCTATCTTTAGAGAAACCATGCGGATGTGGCGGAATTGGTATACGCGCACGCTTGAGGTGCGTGTGGCTTTGCCTTGCGAGTTCGAGTCTCGCCATCCGCATTTTTGGTTGTTTAGCAAGGGTCAATAGTCAAAGGTCAAAGACCTAAGATTATTGACCCTTAAATCTAGAGGGTCATTGGTCATTGGTCATTGGTCATTGGTACTGAGCGAAGTCGAAGTATTGGTCATTGGTCAAAGGACAAAGCGCAAAATCTCTTGCGAGATTAGACCCTTTGCGGCTTGCCCAGGCATCAGAAATTTGTAAGAGAGGACAAATGACAAATGACAAATGACAAATGACAAATGACAAATGACAAATGACAAATGACTCTATGGTTTTTTATGCTTTTATAGAGATATGTGAAGTTTTGTAAAAAGCATTGAGTATTACTTTTACGGCGACAAACAACTTAACACTGCCAGCAGCTTGGCATCGCCTCACTCCGATTTGGCAAGGAGGGGAGGAAGTAATTCAACAAAGTTTACCTCATACTCAGCTAGCACCTGCTTGGCAGTTAATGCTTTTGGGTGACGGCTCTCCAACACGTCATCTAGAATTGCTTACAGGTGAACCTATAGAAGTAGATGTCATTGATATGTCATTGATTGGCATGGACTTGGATGGCGCTCCTGAGTTAATCCAAGCTGTTCCAGGGCCGCGACTACGGCGACAAGTATGGCTGCGTACTGCTTCTGGTCAACGATTAGCCTATGCTACCTCGTGGTGGGAAGCCAGTCATGTAGATGAGTATTTGCAAAATCGTTCATTACCAATTTGGGCGAGTTTAGCTCGTCTTCGTACAGAGTTGTATCGGGATGTTCGAGGGATTTACTACGGTGACTCATCGGCGCTAGAGTGTGGTTTTGATGCAACTGGGCCTTTTTGGGGTCGCCACTACTTGTTTTGGCATCATGGACAGCCACTAACGTTAATTTATGAAGTTTTTTCGCCTTATTTAACCAAATATTTGGGGGCTATGCAATTAAAATCATGAGTTTTCGGTGATGGTTTGCCGTTGTTGTGCGATCGCATTCTCTCTAAAATAGAGTCATCCCCCAAGATAAACCATGATTCAATTTAAAACCCAACTCACCCTTGAAGAATTTCTGACACTTCCTGAAGGAGATATCACCTACGAACTCATTGATGGAGAAGCTGTTGCTAAATTCAAAAACGATGAGATGGCACCAAAATTTTTTCATAGTTGTATAACAGGTGCGTTATTTATACTATTGTCTGCATGGGCGGGAGGAAAGGGGCGGGTTGTAATTGAATGGGCAATTAAGCTAACGCGAAATCAACAAGACTGGGTTCCTGTAGCAGATTTGACTTATATTTCTTATAACCGTCTGTCTGCTGATTGGTTGCAAGATGAGGCTTGTCCTCTTGCACCCGAATTAGTCATTGAAATTATCTCCCCTGGTCAAACTTTCGGAGAAATGACCGAAAAAGCAACTGATTATCTCAAAGCTAAAGTTCAACGAGTTTGGATTATTGATTCTAGAGCTAAAACTATTACTATTTTTTATCCTGATATTCTGCCTCAGACTAAACGCGGTACTGATAGTTTAGAAGATTCCTTATTTGAAGGGTTGCAAATTACGCCTCAATTAATCTTCCAACAAGCAAGAATTTCCTACTGATGTTAGTAGCACTTACGCAAAATCATGAAAAAACGAACCGCCAACGCGAGTGCGTCTCCCCTTCTCCCAAAGGGAGAGGCTAGCGCCAAGGGAGAAGTACGCCAAGTACGCCAAGAAATAAGAGTTGCAGAGAGTTTTTGCGTAAGTCCTGGTTAGTAAGAAAGACGCGAGGAAAGGTTTAATGAATACTGTTGTGTTAAATCTAGAACCGATTGCTCATTTAACGGATGAGCAATTTTATCAATTGTGTATTGCCAATCGTGATTTAAGCCTGGAAATGAATGCAGCCGGAGAATTAATAATTATGCCACCAGTAGGAGGAGAAAGCGGAAATCAAGAAGCTGATTTAATTACAGACTTGAATATTTGGAATCGTCAAGCTAAATTAGGAAAAGTTTTTAGTTCTTCAACTATCTTTATACTTCCTAACGGTGCAAAACGTTCTCCTGATGCTGCTTGGGTAAAATTGGAAAGGTGGGAAGCTTTGACACCAGAACAACGAAAAAAATTTCCGCCACTTGTACCCGATTTTGTAATTGAACTGCGTTCGGAGACAGATCGCCTTGCACCGATTCAAGAGAAAATGCAGGAATACATTCAAAATGGTCTGCGCTTGGGTTGGCTGATTAATCCTCAAGATCGTCAAGTTGAAATTTACCGACTTTTGAAAGCTGTAGAAGTTGTGCGTCTTCCAGCGATTGTTTCTGGAGAAGATATATTACCTGGATTTGAGTTGCAAGTATAGCTAACCATCAGCCTGGAGGTATAGCTTGGCTTACCGCATTGTCCCAAAAAATACTGCACTTGTGATGTGGCGCGATCGCCTATCGCTGCCGACCAAAGCCAAGTAGCTGAAATTGAGTTTCAGCTTTGTCCAATTAGTTATATTCTCTAATTGCTTGAAATAACAGATTTACTTGCAGAAACTTTCCGACTGAGGTATTAATTTTAGGGAAACGTCCTACGAAATTCAACAAAGCGTGTTAAAAATGGTAACTGAGTCAAAAACACAGCTTTTGAAAGAGTAGGGAAGGTTGATTACCGAAGTATCATCAACATCGAGGGTAGAAAAATTTAATCTAATTAGCTGCCCTAAAGAATGGTTAACCCTGTTGGTGTACTTGACTAATCAAGCAAGTAATAAGTTTGCAAGTATGAGGTATAGGTTTCAATGGCACCGCCTGTTGTGTCTGTTCCGATGAAGAAAAATAAGAAACCGTCTCTGGTGCTGACGCTCTCGTCTGCTGGATTATTGATTGGTGCCGGCAGTATAGCATACTGGTTATTAAGCCAGAGGCAAATATCTTCTAGCGATTTGCTAGTAGGTGCAAATATTATTCCTGGTGATGCGCTGGTTGCGGTTTCCTTAACAACAGATCCCCAGCAGTGGCAAAAATTACGCGACTTTGGGACAAAAGAAACCCAAGCAGAACTGGATAAAAATTTAGTAGAATTGCGCGATCGCTTTCTCACTAATAATGGTTACGACTTCCAGAAAGATATCGCTCCTTGGGTAGGTAATGATGTTACAATCGCAATCCTTGCCCCAGCAATAGCGAGTAAAGCTGCACCCAAACCAGTTACCAGCAATGAAGATGCTGCCAGTGATCAGCAGTCGATGGTAATGGTATTACCAGTGAAAAATCCAGAAATTGCCAAAATACTTTTGGCACAACCCAAAAGCCTTAAACAAGGCAAATGGATTGAGCGTATTTATCAAGGGATCGCCATTAAACAAAGTGAGGGACAAGCAGGGGAAAACTTCTCAGCAGCATTACTAGATGGGCGTTTTTTAGTCATAACTGATAGTCCCAAAGCCACAGAACGAGCGATCGATGCCTATAAAAATAAAACATCCCTAGCTACAACAGGGGGCTTTGCTGAGAATTTTCCGAAAATTGCCAACTACCAACCCTTTGCCCAGTTTTACGTCAACGTGCCAACAGCAGCCAAAATAGCCGCAGCTTCTCCAAACCGCCCTTTACCTGCTCAAGTTTTGGCTCAACTGCAAAATAACCAAGGTTTAGCGGGGACAATGACCTTAGAATCAGAAGGAATCCGCTTCAAGGGCGTTTCTTGGCTAAACCCTAATAGTCAACGTGTACTGGCGGTGGAAAACAAAGCTGGCAAAATGCCAAGCCGCTTACCAGCAGAAACCTTAATGATGTTATCTGGCGGTAACTTACAAAGGTTGTGGGGAGATTACGTTTTAACATCCCAGGGAAATCCCCTCTCGCCGATGGCACCAGAACAGCTGCGGAGTGGTGTAAAATCTCTGATCAATCTCGATTTGGATAAGGATTTGCTCAGTTGGATGAAAGGCGAATTTTCCTTATCATTGATTCCTAATACTTCAAAAGAGGGATCACCAGATGATTTTCGTGCGGGTTTGGTATTCATGGTACAGGCAAACAGTGCCTACGACGGGCAAAGCCTACGCCAATCAGCTGAAACATCCTTAAAACAGCTAGATGATGTGATGAGAAATCAATATCAGTTCCAAGTCCAACCGGGGAAAGTCGCAGGTCAACCCGTTGTTAACTGGGTTTCACCTTATGGTACATTAACTGCCACTCACGGCTGGTTAGATGGAGATGTTGCCTTTTTGGTAGTGGGCGCTCCCATCACTGATAAAATTGTTCCCAAACCTAACAATACACTAGCTAGCACAATCCGCTTCCAACAAACAGTTCCTACAGAACCAAATCCGACAAATGGTCAATTTTTCTTGGATGTGGAACGAACGGTGAAAAACTTCCCTTTACCGACTCTAATTCCCAATCAGCAAACTTTGCTAGATGCAACGCGCTCAATTGGGATGACATCTGCTGTCAGCGACAGTCGCAGTAACCGTTACGACATTTTTATCGCACTCAAAAAAGTGAGTAGATAGGGGAGTGGGGGGATGAGGGAGGAAGTCGAAGAGATGCTCCATTCTCTATTTCCCTTTAACCATATAGGATCAGAACAGTAAGAATCGATATTTTAAATTATCCACGGAGAGAAGACTTTATGAATCTGGTTGTACTCCAGAACTGGCTGGACAATGCCTCCTTTGCGATATTATTCCTGACAATGCTGGTGTATTGGGGAGGAGCGGCTTTTCCGAATCTGCCTTATCTAGCCGCTTTGGGGACAGCTGGGATGGCGATCGCGAATTTGTGCATAGCGACTCTCTTAGGGGCACGATGGATAGAAGCTGGTTACTTTCCCTTAAGTAATCTCTATGAATCTCTGTTTTTCTTAACTTGGGGAATTACCGCCGTCCATCTAATTGCCGAAAATAGTAGCCGTAGCCGCTTAGTAGGAGTTGCTACAGCTCCGGTGGCAATGGCGATCGCTGCTTTTGCCACGATCACATTACCATCGCAAATGCAAGCGTCAGAACCCCTAGTACCTGCATTGAAGTCAAATTGGCTGATGATGCACGTTAGCGTCATGATGTTGAGTTATTCTGCTTTGATGGTGGGTTCATTGTTAGCGATCGCTTTCTTAATTGTGACTCGCGGTCAAAATATCCAACTACAAGGCAGTTCTGTAGGTACTGGTGGCTATCGCAGCAACAGCTACCGCTTACACAAAGCAGCTGAACTAATTTCTCAACCACCAGCCCCTGCTGTCGAAAATAACGGCTTTGCTCGTTTTGAAAGTAGTAGCAACGGTAACGGTAACGGTAACACCGCAGTTTTGGGTTTAGTCACAACAACCCCAATCCCAAATCCCCAATCCCAAATCCCAAATTCTGAACCCCTTTCACCCCAGCGCCTTAGCCTTGCCGAAACCCTCGACAACATCAGCTATCGCATCATCGGGCTGGGATTTCCCCTGCTGACAATTGGTATCATTGCCGGTGGCGTTTGGGCCAACGAAGCCTGGGGTTCCTACTGGAGTTGGGATCCCAAAGAAACTTGGGCATTAATCACCTGGTTAGTGTTCGCCGCCTACCTTCACGCCAGAATTACTCGCGGTTGGCAAGGCCGCCGTCCCGCAATTTTAGCCGGTACTGGCTTGATTGTCGTTTGGGTTTGCTATCTCGGTGTGAATCTTTTGGGTAAAGGTTTGCATTCTTACGGTTGGTTTTTCTAACAACCTAGGTATTTTGTATTTGGTCATTTTTTGACTATTTCAGCGGATTTAAAAATTCTGAAACGACCAAACCACGTTAAATAGTTGATAATTTTCTCAACTATTTTCGAGATTCCAAAAAACCTACCCTTGAAAGGTTGGGGGATCAGGGCAAATTCTCTCTCAAAGTCTCTCTCCTAAAAGGAGAGAGACTTTGAATTTTCACCCTTCCCGCATCAGTAAGGGGATTAGGTTAATCGTTAGCTTTTCCACATAATGTGAAAAGTCAGGTTTCAAAATAGACGTGGCTTAAATCTATAAAATCATCATTTTATTTTCGGATGAACTGTTATATCTCTGGAAAATATATAGGACTTACGCAAAAACTCTCTGAAACTCTTGTTCCTTTGCGTCCAATTCTTACGAGACGCACTCGCGTTTGCGGTTCGTTTTTTCATGATTTTGCGTAAGTCCTGATATAGATTTAGTGACAGGAGATTTTTATGGAAGATGGATTTGAGAGACTAAATCACGATGAAGTTGTGTCTATAGAACCAGACACTTTTAATAAGTTAAATATTGCTAAAACTTTTAAAGTCCGTGATTTGATTACGGCAATTAAAGAATATATTGGGGCAGAAGAGACAGATGAAGTAAATTTGTATACCCAAGGATTAAGTTGTGAAGTTTTGCAATTTAGTACTCAGGGATGGAAAAAAGGAAAAGTTAGACTTGCTTTAGAATTTTGTCCTGATGAATCTGAGTCACCACTTGATGAAATTTTTCTAAAACTTAAACAAGTGGAAAACTAATACTCGCTTTGATTTTTGAAATTGTGTACACACCTACAACTGATAAGAAGCCGTCAAAGCCACCGCCAAAGCATCCGCAGCATCATCCGGCTTAGGAATCTCATCTAAATCCAACTCCCGCGCCACCGCTTCTTGTACTTCCAACTTATCGGCATTGCCATATCCTGTTAAAGCTTGTTTAATTTGAGCAGGAGTAAATTCTACATAAGGAAGACGACGTTGACCTAACACTAAAATGACTATACCCCGCGCCTGTGCAACCAGGATTGTACTTGACATCCGATAAAAGAATAGTTTCTCGATCGCTACTAAATCTGGTTGAAATTCCTCCATCACGGTGTGTAAATCATCAAACAAGGTACATAGCCGTTGTCCCATTTCCACATCTGCCGACGTTTTAATGACGCCAAAATCCAGCATATTTACTGTAGTCTCTGGTATCTTGTTGAGATTTTGTGTGCAGCTAATTGCCCCAAATCCTAAAATTGCCAGTCCTGGATCTAATCCTAAAATTCGTTTTTCCATTAAATTCACTTTTACCAAGCCAGGGTGTTGTTTAACTAGGAATGCTGGCAATCTTGACTACTTGCTCTTAGTCTAATGGGATTGACAAATATAATAGTTTCACGCCTAATGTTTTAAACCAAGTGGTGTAAATTTTCTGTTAATTATTGTTTGTAGCACTGCTCCGAATCAGGTATGTCAATTGGTTTTCTTAGACAATCCCTCAAGGCCCTGCAAAAGCAGTCGCGCTCTCGTACTTCCTATCGTGTTAACCAGTGGTTTAAATGGTTATCCCCTGGACTATCGGTAAAACGTTGGTTGTTGATCAGTATTGGGGGTGTACTGCTAGCAAGTTTGGGGTTAGCTATTTGGATTAAGTTAACCCCAATTTTTTGGATAATTGAGTTGGTTAGGGGTTTCCTGGGAGTAATCACCAACATCTTACCCAACTATATCAGCGGCCCTTTAGTGCTGCTGGGTGGCTTGCTGTTAGTGCTTTGGGGGCAAACTCGTACCGTAGGCTCAATTACTAAGGTACTAAGAGCAGAAGGTGGAGAGGAACTCATTGATGTCTTGATGGCTCATCGTCGATTGTACCGAGGCCCAAAAATAGTGGTACTTGGTGGTGGTACAGGACTTTCTACGTTGCTGAGGGGACTGAAAACTTACAGCGCTAATATTACTGCTATTGTCACTGTCGCCGATGATGGTGGATCTTCTGGACGGTTGCGCCAAGAATTTGGAGTGCTACCACCAGGAGATATTCGCAATTGTTTGGCTGCACTAGCAGATGAAGAAAAGTTATTAACAGAATTGTTTCAATACCGTTTTCGGGCTGGAGATGGGTTAACGGGTCACAGTTTTGGCAATTTGTTTTTAACGGCAATGAGTGATATTACTGGAGATTTAGAACAAGCAGTTGCAGCGAGTTCCAAAGTGCTAGCAGTGCGGGGACAAGTACTACCAGCAACTCTCAGTGATGTTCACCTCTGGGCAGAATTAGCCGATGGTCGCCGCATTGAGGGGGAGTCTAGCATTCCCAAAGCCGGCGGTAAAATTGTCAAAATTGGCTGCATTCCAGCCAATCCTCCGGCGGTACCAGCAGCTATTAAGGCAATTAAAGAAGCTGATTACATCATTATTGGCCCAGGTAGCCTTTATACCAGTCTGATTCCTAATTTATTAGTACCAGAAATTGCCGATGCGATCGCTCAAACAGATGCCCCCCGTATTTATATCTGCAATATAATGACTCAACCAGGAGAAACTGAAGGCTACACTGTTGCTGACCACATTAGAGCAATTGATGCTGCTTGTGGGCAAAGACAGCTATTCGATGCTGTGCTAATACACAAAAAATCTCCCTCGGAGCAATCACTCATCCGCTACGCCGAACAAAACTCCCATCCCGTTTTCCTGGATAGAGAAGCCATAACTCAGCTAGGACGAAGGATTGTTGCAGCTAATGTTTTGTATGAAGATGAAACGGGTTTTGTCCGTCACAATCCGCAGAAACTAGCACAAGTATTGTTGCGGTGGTACGGGAAAGGTCATCATGGTAGGTAGTCATTTGTCATTTGTCATTTGTCATTTGTCATTTGTGAATAACCAATGCCCCATGCCCAATGCCCAATCGCTGAATTATGAAAATTTTTCTTGCAGATACTGAGGCGACGCTACGCTTAGGTATTACTCTTGGTGAATCCCTAACGCCTAACAGTGTAATTTTACTAGAAGGTGATTTAGGCGCTGGTAAAACTACCCTAGTTCAAGGTATTGGCAAAGGTTTGGGAATTACTGAACCCATTGTCAGTCCCACTTTCACGCTGATTAATGAATACACGGAAGGACGCCTCCCCCTTTACCACCTAGATTTATATCGCTTAGAACCACAAGAAGTTGCAGCTCTGAATTTAGAAAGTTACTGGGAAGGTGTTGAAGTCATACCAGGAATTGTGGCAGTTGAATGGGCGGAACGATTGCCCTACAAGCCAGATAATTATCTGAGTGTGAGTTTGACTTATGGGCATGAAGGCACTCGTCAAGTCGAACTCATACCATTCAATTGTGCCATTAGCAAAGTCATTGCCGCGATTTCAGCCCATTTCCCAACTGAAATACGAGGGATTTCACTTTTTTGATCACAACACTAAAAAATTTCTGCAAATAGTCGAGGGAGAACTTCACACTCGTCCCAATACTGCGCAGGTTTTGCCCAAAAACCTTAACCCGTGTAGGTTGGGTTGAGGAACGAAACCCAACATTTGGGGGGCTTTGTTGGGTTTCGCAGAGCCTCAACCCAACCTACGATTTTTCTTAACCGAGCAGTATTGACACTCGTCCTATCTGCCACTACCACGCTCGCCATTGTCAGTTACTAACATTGTTATCTCAACCAAAAAATCTCAAATCGACTTTTCTTCAATCTCAAATTGGCAGTCAGCAAAGCCGATGCCAGTTATTAGAAATTTGGGAAAATTCACAACGCTCTAGCTCTCTTTTTTAAGAGAGACTACTTTTACCTTCACCCGCTTAATAAGGGAGTCAATCCAGGCTGGGCATCTTATCCCAATAGTCTTGAACCTACGGTGATTCTTAACTTAATGGGATATATATTCCAATACGGTTCACAAAAGGGCTGAAACTCTTTTTTTTACGAACCACAGAGGCGCAGAGAACACAGAGAGAAGGAGAAGGAGGAAATGCTTAACCCAAGTGTATTGATATATATTCAGGATTGGTGTCAATACGCTTGGGTTAAGCCCCAAATCCTTTGTAGAGAGGTTGCAATGCAACGTCTCTACATACCTAAAATCAATACCAAAAATCCTTAACTGAACCTTAGTGGGATTGGTGTCTAGTAGCTTTATTGCTGTAATAAAGAGTTAAAAACTGATTTAGATCGCCGATGAATCAAGCAAGTATAAATAAGCTGTTGTTGGGTTCAATGAGAGTTTTTACAGAACTTAGTCAGCTTGGTTTAACCAGATTAGTTCCTTACCGTGATTCGGAGAAGCAATCTGGATTATTTAAGAGATAGAGAAAAATTAAACAATAATCAAGTTCTGTATAAGTGATTTAACTTTTCTTACACTTAGTATGCCCAAGTTAGGTTCACAATCTATACAAAAAAGTAACCTATTTTATTTTTTTATGAAATTAATTCTAAATAATTTTAACTAGCAACAACTTCTTAGATTCACATCTGTAATTAGCACTGATATCAAGGGAAATATGAGCTAAAACATCTCGTATTTATACAGAATTATCGTATAAATACGAGATATTCTATCCTAAATGTTGGACGTTAATATGCCTACGTGGATACACTAGATCGCCAGTTACATTAATTTTGATGTGTTCGTAGTAAGCACTGAAGTGCTTGAATTTGAGCGATTTATCGCTCACTACAAACCTTTAGTTATCTCTAATGAAAGATGCGATCGCCTGTTTGATCGGAGAACCGGAGTGGTCTCTGGTATAGTAGGTCAGACCTCGGTCAATAAATGCAGAGGTAGTATCTATTAACTGCTGAATAATCTCGAAATTAGCATTATCTATTTCTTCAGTGACTTTTTCACCTGTAAATCGGTTTTTTCGATCTTCTGGAGGTAATACAATGCGAGGATCTTTATAAGTCTCTTTTGGCTTAGGTTTAAATGTCTCATTTAAGTTAAACTGAAGACGTAAGTAACGTTTAGAATCATATCCACCCATGATTTGTCGGCAAATCGTACTATCAATCTCAGATGTAGGTTCCATAAAGATATTAGTAAGATTTTGTGCCCAATTTAAGCCTCTCCATTTGCTTATTTGCTCATATTGATATGGTTCACCAGTTTGACCTGTACCAATAGAAAGGATAGAAATATCTTCCAATCGCAGATTATCTAATTTATATTGTTGCTTGA